>DATGQC010000432.1:0-6673 GCA_035304425.1 Advenella sp. | reverse complement strand
CAACCCGGTGCGACGCTGGGGCAAGATCGAAATCAACACACGCTCGCATATCGTCTCCATCAAGGGCGTACCGATACATCTGACGCGCAAGTCCTACGACATCCTGAGCACCTTCCTGCAACATCCGGGTGAAGTCATTACCAAAGAACGCTTTGAGAGCCTGCTATGGGCCGACGACCCGAAATCATCGGATGCCCTGCGCAGCCAGATTCATTTACTGCGCAAGGCGCTGGCCGAGCATGACTGCGATGTCATAGAAACCGTGCATGGCACCGGGTGGCGCCTGGGCAAACCGCAAGAGCAGCCATGAAAAACGCAAGCTCGCTATCGCTGGCGCAACGGATGTCGCTGGCGCTGACCGGCGCCGTCACCCTGTTTGTCGTTGCATTGTGCATCCTCTCGCTCTGGGCATTTGACAGCATGGAAGACAATCTTGTGGACTCGACCCTGCTGGCAGAGCGGGACCGGATTGTTGCGCTGGACGCCCATCTGGCCAGCCGGCCCGGCAATGGCGTGCAGGAAAGCCAAAACCAGCCCATCAGGCGCTGGGACATTGCCAGCGCTGCAGACGAAAGCCTGCTGCCGCCCCTGTTGCGCAATCTGAACGATGGTGCATACTTCATGCAACCGGGCAACGATACCTGGCATGTACTGGTATTTGCGCGCGATGAGGGCAAAACCGTGCTGCTTTACGATGCGACGGTCAACGAGCAGCGCGTACATGACTTTGCCCTCATTGTGATCATGGCAGGCATGCTGTGTATAGGCTTGTCCTATTTTCTGGCGCGTGGCGTATCCAGGCGGATTACCGATCCGGTGCAAAGCCTGACCCAGACCTTGTCGACCTGGGCGCCCGGCGCGTCGAATCTGTCGCCCAGCCGCAATGATGAAGTGGGACGCCTGATTGAAGCCTTCAACCGGATGCAAAGCCAGGTGGAAAAATCCATTGCGCAGGAAAAGGAATTTTCTGCGAATCTGAACCATGAAATCCGCACCCCGCTGACCACGATTCGCACCGATGCCGAACTGGCGCTGGAAGATACCCTGCTGCTGGACGACACCCGCATGAGACTGAAGCGCACCCTGAGCAACGTCGACCTGATCACGGATACCCTGGAGAGCACCGTACATCTGAAGACGCAGGCGCGCCAAAACCCCGAACCGGTCAACTTGCACGATTGCCTTGAAAATGCATGGAGCACCAGCACCGGTGACGATGAGAATATCAAATTGCAGTTGATCAACCAATTGCTGCCGGGCGATGTCCTGATCGTCAATCGCTACGCCATGCAAATGATCATGCGCAACCTGATTCGCAATACCCTGGAGCATGCCGAGGCCACGACCCTGACGGTCTATTTATCGGGTACGCGTCTATACTTTGAGGACAACGGCAAGGGCATCGCGCAAACCGACCTGCCCAGGATTTTTGAACGTTATTACAGTGGACACACGCGCGATACGCAAACAACCGGTACTGCCAGCCCGGTGGACGGTGCGCGCCAACGGCGCGGGCTGGGCCTCGCCATTGTGAAACACATCTGTGAACTTGAGCACTGGACCATCCGGGCCGAATCCTCGACCCGGCCAGGCACGTCCATGACGCGATTTATTTTGCAGGTGGCATAGGCTATCGTGCTTACACCGGCATCAGCATTTCGGACCGATCAAGCATGCCGCCGCTGCGCCATCTGCGAATCCGCCGCAGGCGTCCCTGCCGGCGAATCGCCCCTACCGGACGCCTGAACTAGCTGCTGCTTTGATCTTTCAAACGATACACCAGCACCGAAGTGTGGGCCAGCGACAGCACCTTGGTTGTCACGCTGCCCAGCAGCAGCCGGGACAGCCCGCTGCGGCCGTGACTGGCGATGTAAATAAGATCGCAGGCATTTTCCTTGGCAGCCTCGACAATACCATCAGCCACGCTGTAATTGGAAATAATAAGTGACGTTGCCTTGACGTTTGCAGTTTGAGCGCGATCCAGCACCGGTTTCAGATAGGACTCCGCCTCCTTGCGTGCCGCCTCTTCATAGTCGCCATCGGAAATGGCGTAGGAGGCAGCCATGCCGTCAAAACCGATCAACGTTGAAAACGGCTGCGTTACGTTGATGGCAATCACCTCTGCACTGTTCTGCCTTGCAAAGCAAATGCCTGAATTGGCTGCCCGTGCAGAAATGTCCGAACCGTCGATAGGAAGAAGAATTTTATTGAACATGGTGGGACTCCTTAAGACTGCGATGTTTCCTGTTTGGCCGCATTGTAAAGATGCGTGCAACGCGTACCCGAGCGGCAGTAAGCCAGAACCGGCGCGGGCAAGGTATCGAGATATTGACGGAAAGCCTTGACGTCCTCGGGCGTGATGGCGCCGCTGACGACCGGTTGATAAACCACCGTCAGGCCGGCCTGCTCGCCGGCCTTGATCACGTCGGCAGAGGCGGGCTGCGATTCGCCACCTTCGTAATCGGGACGGTTGATAATGACGCTGCGATAGCCCGCTGCCTTGACAGCGGCCATGTCTTCAGCGCCCAGCTGAGGCGCCACCGCCAGCGAGTCACTTAACGGGGTAATGGGTGTTGACATATGTCCTCACAGAGTGTCGGGCGGCAACACGGCCGCATGTACAGCAAGCAGAAACCCGCACCGACAGTTTGATGCCCGGAGCACCATGATTGAAGATTGCCTGAACTGCCGGCTGCCTCCGCATCACAGTTGAAATACCGTG
Source organism: Advenella sp. (assembly GCA_035304425.1). Classification (GTDB taxonomy): domain Bacteria; phylum Pseudomonadota; class Gammaproteobacteria; order Burkholderiales; family Burkholderiaceae_B; genus Advenella. Next base: position 3,951 of record DATGQC010000432.1, on the reverse strand, counting down.
GCACGACGGGCAGAGTGGGCAGCGGCCCGAAATAATTTTATGCCAGTTTAACGCAGCATCCGATACAAATTTACCCTAATCTCTATAAAATAGCATCAGTAATTTCACCACGATCTGATTTAAAACAGTAAATGACCGATATCTGCCGCATTCGTCCTGCAACCGCCCAGGACATGTCAGCCATTGCGCAAATTTATGCCTGGCACGTGCTGCACGGCATTGCCACCTTTGAAGAGACCGTTCCTGATCGCGAGCAGATGCTGGAACGATTTATCCATATCACCACACAGGGTTATCCCTATATCGTGGCGGAAAAGGATGGCGAAATTATCGGTTATGCCTATGCGTCGTCGTTTCGTCCTCGCGTGGCCTATCGCTACACAGTAGAAAATGCCATCTACCTGCGCCATGATCTGGGACGCATGGGGACCGGATCCCGGTTACTGGCCGAATTGATCCGGCAGTGCGAGGCCGGCCCCTGGCGCCAGATGATCGCCGTCATCGGCAACAGCGCCAATGCCGCCTCTATAGGCGTGCATCGCAAGGCCGGCTTTGAAATGGTCGGCACCCTTCGCGCTACCGGTTTCAAGCACGGCCAGTGGGTCGATACGGTCATGATGCAGCGCGCCCTGTCGGGCGGCGCGCAGACGCTACCCGATATGACAAGCACGGCTGTCCCGCCCCCTCCCCAATAGGCCCGACGACCCGCTGCGCTGCGGCTACACGCGCACGTTGCCTGACCCCCTGGCCGGCAAGGCATATGCCAGGGTCGCGATCGCGCTGTGCCACAACCCGCTGCCCAGCAGAGGACCCACGGACTGGATCCGGGCGCCAGCCACCGCGTTTATCCCGGACCTGCTCCGTGTCGAACTCAAGTAGGATACCGCACCAGGCGACAGTAGTTCGCAACAAGCAATCGGACAAAAGCTTCGCTTTTGAGAAATGCAAATTCGGCTGCGCGCTGGGCGCCGATCGCATCGGCCGCGTCAACGCCGTCGGCCGGGTGACACATAATGACAATCCGCTCTCCGGCATCGGCCAGCCAACCCTGCATATGCTGCTCAAAACGGGCACTGCCGCCGGTCAGCGCGTATACGCCGGCAAAATCGTCGTTATAGGGAAAATCGATCCGCTGCAGGCGTCGCCGCAGCGCGCTGCTGCCCAGCAATGCAATCAGACGCGCCTTCAATTGCAGCCCCCGGGTCAGCGAAGTATGACGCATCGCCGTCGAACGCACCCAGAAATCATCGCAATCATAGCGCCGAATCAACACTTCCATCAGCGCGTCGCGGATTTGCGGAAACTGGTGCACATGCTGATGGCCATCGAAAAAATCCGGTTCGCGCTTCATATGCTGCTCAAAAAGATCGCATTGGCGCTCAATGGAGTGCACCAGGGCCGTCGGATCCAGCTGGCGCAGCCATGCGCGCATGATCAGCGCTGACAGAGGCCGATGAAAAACATTATCCGACCCCAGCTTCTCGGTAAAATTAATATGCAGTCCGATGTCGATATCCAGGCCATGCAACCGTTGCGCGCCGTCCGCCCACGCCCCTGTCTGGGTCAGGCAACTGGTGGCGCTGATCCGGCGTTCTGTGGCCAGTTGGCAGACTGCACGATTGATGTTGTCGTTCAAACCGAAATCATCAGCGCAGAGGATGACCTGTTTCTTCTTGCGTGCCATAGTGCTTCCTATCCCGGCTTATTGTGTCGGATGAACAAGTGCCGACACTCCATCCTATCAGACAATACGGATGTCATAAACCGCCAGACAGCTCCCCTGCCCTGGCAACGGTGTCTGCAGCCTTAAGGCGAGGATCGAACACGCGCGGGGAATCCTTGGCCAGCCCCTGCCCCATATGCCGGCTCGCAATATAAAGCGGCCGGCTTTTTACCTCTTCATAAATATGCGCTACATATTCGCCCACCATACCAACCGAAATCAGGATAATGCCCGCAAAGAAACTTTCAGCGACAATCAGCGTGGAATAGCCGCGCACCGGATTGCCGATCATCACATATTCGAATATGACGTAAAGGCCATACAGAAGCGCCAGACCCGCCAGTAACATGCCGCTGAACATCGCCATCCGCAACGGCCATGTCGTAAACGCAGTCAACCCCTGCAGAGCATGGCCGACAAGGCGAAACAGGCTGAACCGGGATGCGCCAAAGCGTCGTTCATCGGGCTGGTAATAGACCGCTTGCGTGCGAAAGCCAACCCAGGCGTACAAGCCCTTCATAAAGCGCGTACGCTCGGGCAATTGGCACAAGGCCTGCACCACCTTGCGATCCAGCAGCCGGAAATCACAGGCATCAGGCTCTATCCGAATTTTGCCCGTACCCTTCATCAGAAAATAGAATAAGCGCGTGCCAATGCGCTTGAGCAGCCGCTCGTCGGAACGCGCCTCGCGTACCGCGTAGACCATATCGGCGCCCTGCTCCCAATGCGCAACCATGCGGGCAATCAGCGCGGGCGGGTGCTGCAGATCTGCGTCCAGCGTGACCACGACTTCACCCAGAGCCAGATCCAGTCCGGCGCTCAGCGCGGCCTCCTTGCCAAAATTGCGCGACAATTGCAGATAGCGCACCCGGCTGTCGCGCTGACAGAAATCGTTCATGAAATCCGCCGTATCGTCAGCGCTGCCATCGTCAACCACGATAATTTCCCAGCAGGCAAAGGCATCACGCAGCAACACAATCAGCATAGGCAGGAGGATACGCAGGCTGCGCGCCTCATTCAATGCAGGAATCACACAACTGGCCGATACCTCTGCGGCGTTGCGTATTTTCTCTACAGGCGCCTGCGCCGCAGACACGCCATTGGCAATCGCCCGCTGGTCGCCATGGCGCTCTTGCGGATCAAACCGCCTATCTCGGAATATGGTGTGCACGGTCATCCTGGTGGGTAATAGCGCAGAAAACCAGACTATATGACCCTGGACGTTAAATTTCCGTGAAATTGGCGACTGCGGCTATCAACACCAGCAAAGAGCACCGGGGCCGGCACAAGAAGGATTGGGCGCATGGCAACAAGAGATAACGCGCAAGCGGCAAGAAGCAGCATTGCATTCAACACTGCGGGTCAGCGCCGCCAGGCGCTGACGCGTCCATAGCGTTACAAAGCAGGTTACAGGAACAGGAGCTCAGGCAGCAGGCGCGGGTTCTGTCAGTTTACGCCACAAGCTTAAACCACCCGCCGCCTGGTCCAGCCCATCCAGATAAGCAGTATGTTCGGCCAGCTCGATCTCGGTGGCTGCTTCGACCCGCAAAACAGAGGCGTCAAATTGCGCCACTATCGGCTGACCTTCCTGCTGACGAGGCTGATCGCTGTGCTCCATGACCAGGCCAAACTGCCCCCGGGTCATGGCCAGCCATACCTCAGCCAGCAACTCGGCATCCAGCAAGGCGCCGTGCAGTGTGCGATGGGCATTGGACACACCCAGGCGCTCGCACAGCATATCCAGACTATTGCGTTTGCCCGGATACTGTTCACGCGCCATGGCCAGCGTATCATGAATTACAGCCACGGTTTCGATCTGCGGCATGCCCAGGCGCCCGAATTCCGCATTCAAAAACTTCACGTCAAACGCGGCATTATGAATATAGATTTCAGTGCCTTTCAGATACTCGAAAATGCGCGCCGCTTCGTCTTCAAAGCGGTTGAACTGCGACAGAAACTCCGTGGTCAGCCCGTGAACTTCCAGCGCGCCGGGCGAACTGTCGCGGTCAGGATTGAAATAAATATGAAGATTATTGCCGGTGAACTGACGGTCGATGAGTTCGACGCATCCCAGTTCAACCATCCGGTCGCCTTCAGCCGGGTCAAAGCCCGTGGTTTCGGTATCAAGAATTACTATTCTATTAGCCATAATCTGTAACCACCTCATTCCTTAACTTTGAGATTTCTTCGCCATTTTGCCTTGGAAGATATCACATAAAATAGCATTT
>DATGQC010000431.1:0-15826 GCA_035304425.1 Advenella sp. | reverse complement strand
CTAGAACGGCCAATGATGGTGGCGGCCGTCGCAGTGCCTTCCAGCACCATTGCCACATCGTATTCCTGACACAACTGCCGGAGCGAGGGCAGATCGCCCAGATTCTGCAACACAATGCGTGCGCAATAATAGCCGTCCGTTTCCTGCTCGTCGGTAAGCGCCCCTTCCAGCGCTCGCTGCACCCGACGACAGAAGGCCGGCCACGGCTCTTCCTGAGGACGTTTACTTAGAGTAAGGAAGCGACGACGATTTACATGCATGATCAATTGCAAAAGCCTTGTGGCAACAGCGGCAAAACAGTCCGGCAAGGGGACGGATAACGTGTCGGCAGGCGTTTACCGTTACAATGGGCGCTCACCACACATATTCATTCCGATCTATTTTACCTTGCGCAGTTTCACCATGACCCGTTTTGCCCACCGAATCGACCAGGCCCTTACTTTTCATGCGATCGAGGTCACCAAGGCCGCCCAGCAATTGCGTGAACAGGGCCGCGATATTATCAGCCTTGGTATCGGGGAGCCTGATTTTACGGCGCCTCCGATCGTGGTCGACACGCTGGCCAGAGCGGCGCAAGCGGGCCTGAGCGGCTACAGTCCGGCCCTGGGCATCATGCCGCTGCGCTCTGCCATTGCCGATTATTACAAAAGCCATTGGGGCGCCGAAGTGGACCCGGGACGAATCATCATTACCGCAGGCGCTTCCGGCGCGTTGTCTCTGGCCTGCATGACGCTGCTCAATCCCGGCGACGAGATTCTGATGCCGGATCCGGCCTATCCGGCCAACTCGAATTTCATCCTGTGCTCGGGAGCCACCCCGCGATTGATACCGTGCACGGCGCAAGAACGCTTCCAGCTATCGGCGGACAAGATTGCCGCCCACTGGACTGATAAAACACGCGGTGTGCTCATTGCCTCGCCCAGCAATCCGACCGGCACTTCCATCGAGCGCGAAGAACTGGTCCGGATCATCCAGACTGTCAGGGAGCGTGGCGGCGTGGTCATCATGGACGAGATCTATCTTGGCCTGAGCTATGACCGCGTGCCACGGTCTGCGCTGACACTGGATCCGCAGATCGTCGTCATCAACAGTTTTTCCAAATATTTCAATATGACCGGCTGGCGACTGGGCTGGATGGTTGTGCCGGAAGCCATGGTCGGTCCGGTCGAAAAACTTGCCGCAAGCCTGAGCATCTGCCCGCCCACCCTCGCCCAGCACGCGGCCATTTCATGTTTTACCGACGAGGCGCTGGCCATATACGAACACCGGCGCCTGGCCTTCATGGAGCGACGCGACTTCCTGTTGCCCGCCTTCGAAAAGCTCGGCATTCATGTGCCGGTCAAGCCCGATGGCGCGTTTTATATTTATGCCGATATCAGCCGGCATGGGCTGGGCAGTGACCAATTCGCCCACAGATTGCTGCACGAAGCCGGCGTCGCGGTTGTTCCCGGGCTCGACTTTGGCCCCGCCTATGCGCAACAAATGATCCGCGTCTCATACGCCACTGCACTGGACAGGCTGCGTGAAGCCATCGAACGACTGCAAAAAATCCTGTAGCGTTCTGCCAGGATACGCCGGCCCATTGCCGGCGTCCTCTCCGGCGGGTCCCGTCTATTGATATTTGCCCAGGTTGCGCTTGAGCGCGATGCCCGATTCCAGCGCGATGCGACGCCGCTCGGCCTGCACTTTATCGGCATAGCCACCATCATTAGGCCCAATGGCGCCTACATAACACCCCAGCCCCCGGTCCACGGAACCGCGCCGTGCAATGCAATCGTGAAGAATTTTGGCGCCCACCTGAATATTGGCCACCGGATTGAGCGCAGACAATATGCCGCCGTGAAACACATCGAATTTCTCGGCATGCACCTTGGGCATGACCTGCATCAGCCCCTGTGCGCCGACATGGCTTTCCGCGAACGGATTGTAACGCGACTCGATTGCGATAACGCCAAGCATCAGGATCGGGTCAAGCTGCTGTTTTTCAGCAACCGAATAGACCACGCGAATCAATGCGCCGGTTACATTACGCGCGATCCTGAACTTGCGCGCGACATACTCACGCAGCGCCAGCGCCTGGGCGTTGCTTAAGCCGGGCACGGTGAACTGGCTGTCCGAAATACCGAGATTGGCAAAAAAGCCCTCATCCGTGTAATCGAGTTCCCTGGTCAGCGCCGCGTTGTGCTGCTGCTGCGGCGAGGCCGCGGGCGGCGACAGCAGATCGCCGCTGCGCACATGAGGCGAATTGAAAATGGTAAGCAGATCCTTGTCGGACATGACCATGCTGTCGGGCATCAGGGCGTTCAACGATGCCTGATGAATCACCCGTATCTGGTCGCGGATGGCCGGCAAAAGCGCAGCGGCCAGCACAGCAACAAGGACAGCGATCCCAAGATAGGAGACCATCAAATGGATAATATCGAGCACGGTCCGGTAGACGGAGCCGGCATAACGGGAAGCAACAGGACGGGGCGTCGCAGAATTCATGTATGACAGAACCGGATCGCCTGCACAGGGGACCGGATAGATTTGAGGAAATTTACTATACCCCAGTTTTGGCTGGCCCGCATCCTCCCCTGCCTTTCTCCTATAATGCACTATCTGAGTCATCAATAGGCTGTTAATCGTGAAATATGCGGATCTGCGGGATTTTCTGAAGCAACTGGAAAAACGGAACAATCTCAAATCCATTCAAACGCCGGTACAGACCCGGCTGGAAATGACCGAAATCAGTGACCGTGTGCTGCGCGCCGGCGGCCCGGCCCTGTGTTTCGAACAGCCGGTACACTTGGGAAACACGTCGGATATCCCGGTGCTTACCAATCTGTTTGGCACGCCTGAACGCGTGGCCTGGGGCATGGGCGCCGAATCGGTCAGCGCCCTGCGCGATACGGGTACGCTACTGGCCAGCCTGCGCGAGCCCGAAGCGCCCAAAGGCCTGCGCGAAGCGATCGGCACCGTGTCCATGCTCAAGTCTGCACTGTGGGACATGGCGCCCAAAATGCAACGCCATGCAGCGTGCCAGGAAATTATCTGGGAAAAAGACGAGGTAGACTTGTCTCGCCTGCCGATCCAGTTGTGCTGGCCCGGCGATATCGCACCGCTGATCACCTGGGGGCTGGTGATCACCCGCGGCCCCAAGGCGAAACGCCAGAACCTGGGTATTTACCGGCAGCAAGTCATCGGCAGAAACAAGGTGATCATGCGCTGGTTGTCCCACCGTGGCGGCGCACTGGATTTTCGCGACCACGCACTGGCCCATCCGGACCAGCCCTTCCCCATTTCAGTAGCGCTGGGCGCGGACCCGGCCACCATTCTGGGCGCAGTCACCCCGGTGCCCGACAGCCTGTCCGAATATCAGTTCGCCGGCCTGCTGCGTGGCTCACGAACCGAATTGGTCAAATCGATCGGCAACACGCTGTCTGTACCTGCGTCAGCGGAAATCGTGCTTGAGGGCCATATCCTCCCGGCGGGCCATCCCGATGCCATTGCGCCCGACCCTGCAGCCGGCGCCACGGCTCCGCGCGGCACAGGTTTTGAAATGGCGCTCGAAGGCCCCTATGGCGACCATACGGGCTATTACAACGAGCAGGATTGGTTTCCGGTATTCACGATTGATCGCATCACCATGCGCAAGAAGCCAATCTACCACAGCACCTATACCGGCAAGCCGCCAGACGAACCTGCCGTACTGGGCGTGGCGCTCAATGAAGTGTTCGTGCCGCTGCTGCAGAAACAGTTGCCCGAGATTGTTGATTTTTATCTGCCGCCTGAAGGCTGCAGCTATCGCCTGGCGATCGTTTCGATCCGCAAGCAATACGCCGGCCATGCCAAACGCGTCATGTTTGGGGTGTGGAGTATCCTGCGCCAATTCATGTATACCAAATTTATTGTCGTTGTCGATGATGACATCAATGCGCGCGACTGGAAGGAAGTGGTCTGGGCGATGACCACGCGCATGGACCCGGTGCGCGATACGGTGCTGGTGGAAAATACACCCATCGACTATCTGGACTTTGCTTCACCCGAGTCGGGTTTGGGGGGGAAAATGGGCATGGACGCCACCAACAAATGGCCGGGCGAAACCCATCGCGAATGGGGAACGCCCATTACCATGGATCAGGATGTCAGACTCAGGGTCGACGCTCTGTGGCAGGATCTTGGTCTTGATACGTGAACGTACCATGATCGATCGGGAGATCCTGTTCTGAATAACGGCGAGACGGCGCGCCGCGCCGTGACTCCTGTTTCGATCTGAATTTGTTATAGACAAACCATGACGTCGCGGCCAGCGCGATTGGTTTGATCAGCGCCGAGCGGGATTTGGCAGCGCGCAGCAAAAAGCGCGCAATGGTCAGACTGACCAGCGGATTTTTTTCAATCAGGGAAAAAAGACCGCTGCGTCTGCGCGTAAAGCTCATTAGCGTTTCGCCACCCGCATCCAGCAGGGCCGTTTTGATGGCTTCCGGAGAAAGCGAATGACCAAGCGCGTTCACGTCCTGCCGTAATTGTTCGCGCTCGGCCAGTACCCGGGCGGTGAGCAAGGCCTTGCGTAACGGTTTTTTCAGTACGGGCTCATTCATTGCCGGCTCCTTTTGTGGCGGCAGCAGGGGGCGCCGCATGGCGACCGCGCAAGGCATCTGCATCATCCCGCAGGGCGTTAATGGTTGCCGCAAAAGGCGTCGCGGCCAGCCCCAGGTGCTTTTTCATCAAAAACAGACAGCCCAGGCCGATCAAGGCATAGACCAGCACCAGGACTGCCAGGGCGATATAACGATATTCGGTGCCCCAGAAAAACAGTCCGACCAGCACAGCCACGACAGTAAGCGCCAGATGCAGGAACAGCAGACCGACAGCGCCGAATAAAAGAACCGACAGCAGCCGGTCCTTTTCTTCCGTCAGTTCCAGAGACAGCAGCTCAAGGCGCGTTTTGACCACCGCGGTGAAACCGCCGGTGACCGCGCGCAGATTCTGTTTGACTGACATCGCGGGCCCGCGTTACTTGCGGCCGATGATGACACCCAGCAGGACGCCTGCAAGCGCAGCAAAGCCGACTGTGCGCCATGGATTATCGTGCACATAGTCGTCTGTTACCCGAACTGCCTGTTTGCTTTGTTCTACCGCGCGTTCCTGCACATCCTTGAATGAGCCGGTGGCTTTATGCAGGGCGCTGACAGCACGATCACGCAATTCGCTGGCTTTATCGCCGCCAATTTCGGAGGCTTCCTTGAGCATCCCCTCCGCTTCTGCAATACTGGCGCGCAGATTGTTCAATAGCTGTTCCTGAGATTGTTCGAGACTTGATTTACTAGCCATGTGACTCTCCTGCAATGATTTATTTGAAATAGCCGGCTTGCGGAACACCCGCTTTGTCCGGGTCCTGCTTTTTATATTACGCCATTGTTGAGATTTTCAAGTTCATCATAGCGCATTCCAGGCGCTTATCGATCAGACTTTAAGATTGTTTTCAATTACACAGGTCCTGACATCCGTCGCCGGCCCCGAAAAAAAGCATGAATCTTATATTTTTATATTTAAATACAATTACTTGCCTTATTCTGACCGCAACCTGCGGCGCTACACTCTGAAAAAATTGGTAGCCTATTCTTTCTGCCTTGTTCCGAAGATCCGGTCGCCGGCGTCGCCCAGTCCCGGGATGATATAGCCGTCCTGATTCAGTCGTTCATCAATGGATGCCGTGTAAATTTTGACGTCGGGATGCGCGTTCAGGACCCGCTTGATGCCCTCGGGCGCGGCAACCAGAACCAGCGCCTTGATTTCCCGGCAACCTGCCTGCTTGAGCATGCTGATGGTCGCTTCCATAGAGCCGCCGGTAGCCAGCATGGGATCGATGATCAGCGCCAGACGCTGGTCCAGGTCGCCAACCAGTTTTTGCAAGTAGGTGCCCGCTTCCAGCGTTTCCTCGTTGCGGGCAATGCCTACGGCGCTGACCTTGGCGCCGGGAATCAGCGACAGGACGCCATCGAGCATGCCGATGCCTGCGCGCAGAATCGGCACCACAGTCACTTTTTTTCCGGCAATTTTTTTGACCGTAACGTTACCGCACCAGCCTTCAATGACCGCGTCCTCCAGGGGAAAATCCTTGGAGGCTTCGTAGGTGAGCAAGGCCCCTATTTCCTGAGCCAGCTCCCGAAAACTCTTGGTGCTCAGATCGGCTCGCCGCATGATGCCCAGCTTGTGCTGGATCAGGGGATGGCTGATTTCATGAACGGACATGTTTTTTCTCCGAAAAATTATTGCGCAATGAGCCACTCGACAAGGCCGTCGACAAAGGATTTGGTTTTAAGGGCGGCGACGTCATTGACCAGACTGACCAGGATATAGGTTTTGCCGCTGGCCGCAGTGACATAACCCGACAGCGCACTGGCATTGCCCAGCGTACCCGTCTTGAAGTGTCCCCGCCCTTTTGCCGCCTGATCAGTCAGGCGGCGACGCATAGTACCATCCACGCCCGAGACTGACAACGAATCGATGAAGGTGTCCCGCAATCCCGACGCCCAGATGACATCAAGCATCTGGGCTTGTCCGCCAGCGGTGATGCGTCCTGCGCGAGACAAGCCAGAACCATTGACGACGGTGTACGCGCCAATATTAACACCTTGTTTGCGCAGCGTATCCAGGACCGCCTGGCTGCCCTTTTCGAAGGTTGCAGGCGCGCCGTACAGCTCCTGCCCCAACGTCAGCAGCAGTGTTTTGGCCATTACATTATTACTGTATTTGTTGATCGTTTGTATTACCTGCCCCAGCGAGGGCGATGTGCGGGTCTCCAGCAGCACAGCACGCTCCGGCACCAGGCCATCGCGGATCACGCCTGAAATAGTGCCGCCCTCTGCCGTCCATAAGCGCTCGAAAATGCTGGAAAACGTATAGGCCTGCGATCCAACAAGCCGGTACATGGAAAATTCGCCACAGGCCGCAGACAGGTTGCCCTTGAGCTGCAAGGCAGGACCACTATCGGTCTGCACCATGCCGGTCAGCTCCGAGCCGGTGCGCGACTTGACGCAGGCGCCCGTGGTCAGGCCCAGATGGCCCGCAACAGGCGGATTCTGTATATCCGGCTCGAACGATACCGCCCAGTTGCCGGACTGGCGATCCGGCTTCAAATTGAGCATGATCGCGCCAAGATTAACCATCATGGCATCCGGGTTGGCGTTATAGGGACGCTCGGGGGAGCCGTCAAAATCGCCGGGGTCGGTAAAAATAGGCGCAAACAAAGAGCGGTCCACAATCACATCCGACAGGTGACGCAAACCCTTGGCCTGAATGGCGCGAATCATCTGCCGCAGATCGTGATAATTGAGCGCCGGATCGCCCCCGCCCTTGATGTACAGCGGTGTGCGCATGGCCTGGGACACATCAAAGCGCGCCCGGCGATCGACATAAACGCGGGTCTTCCATGTGTACTGGCTGCCCAGTCGGTTCAGCGCGGCCCAGGTAGTGGGCATTTTCATGACTGACGCCGGATTACGCGGCGTGGTCGGATTGATTGCCAGGATCACGGGGCCGCCGGCCTCCTTGATCAACAGCGACAGTGACGACAGGGGTACCCCGGTTTTGTCCCAACGCGCCCGGATAGTGTCGGGCAGATGATCGGCTGATTTGATCGAAGCGATGGGAAAACCGTAGACGTTCAGCAGGTCGCCGGCATCAGCCTCGCTTTGGGCAGCGGCCGCAGCAGCCAGGCCGGTTACCCCTTTTTTTACACCCAGCCCGCTCTTTTGCGCCGGCGACACGATTGTCACGTCAAGGGCGCCGGGCCGGTTGAACTCAAACGTCGCGCCGGGCGCAACCCGAATCGTGGCGGTTTTTCCCTTCTTGGCGGACGAGACCTTCTTTTTTGTCTGCGGTTTGCTGCCTGCGCCGCTGTCGCGTGCGCAGGCTGGGGTCGCCAGCATCAGGCCGGACAGGAGCAGACAAACGGCCATGGACAGGCGTGCTGCTGCAGAGCGCATCGCTACCTTTGCTACTGGCATACGGGGACGCCCGAAACACAAGCCGAATGCCACATTTGCCCAATTACCGTTGCGCGGGAAACCGCGCTTGCCACAGAATATGGCTTCGGATACGAAGGCGTCGGATGGATCATTGTAATCGGGCTCTCCTGTTGCAGTCCGGAACGAAAAAGACACTTTATAATGGTTTATTGCGACAAACCGGTTAAAACCGGCGAAACCTGTCCGCCAACCTTCCTGATATCGCGAGCCAGGATGCGTGCAGCTGCGCGCATCGATGCCTTCGATACCCTGCTTTCCGTTGTTTTTTTATTCATGTTACCCATAGACCCCTCGCTGAGTATTGCCGACTTCGACTACGAACTGCCCGAAGACCTGATCGCCCAAATTCCGCCAGCCGCCCGCACCGACAGCCGCCTGTTGCTCATGCAAAACGATGGCGGGCTGCAGGACCTGAACTTCAGCGCCCTGCCAGACCTGCTGCTGCCCGGCGACCTGCTGATCTTTAACGACACCAAGGTGATCAAGGCAAGACTATACGGCCAAAAGGACAGCGGCGGGCGCGTGGAAGCGCTGATTGAACGCATTATTGAGCCTACCCGCGCCCTGGCGCATGTTCGCGCCAGCAAGTCACCGCGCCCCGGCGCCACGCTGATCTTTGATGACGCCGTTACCTGTACCGTGGTGGCGCGACATGACGATCTGTTCGAATTGCAGTTCGATACCGATATTCTGCCCGTGCTGGACCAACACGGCAACCTCCCGTTGCCGCCTTATATTAAACACAACGCCGACCAGCAGGATGAGGCCCGCTACCAGACTGTGTACGCCCGCCATCCCGGCGCGGTTGCCGCGCCCACGGCCGGCTTGCATTTTGATGCAACGCTGCTGCAACGACTGCAGGCCAAAGGCGTAGACACCGCCTGGGTCACCCTGCATGTGGGCGCCGGCACATTCCAACCGGTACGAGTAGAAAAAATCAGTGAGCATATTATGCACGCGGAATGGTACACCGTACCGGATAAAACCGTTGCCGCCATCGCCGCGGCGCGCGCACGCGGCGGACGGGTCGTTGCGGTAGGCACCACCAGCGTGCGGGCGCTGGAATCGGCCGCGCAGCAAGGCGGCACGCTGAACAACCTGCGCTGTCCCGTCGCCCACAGCGCCGATACACAGCTCTTTATCACGCCCGGCTACACGTTTCGTGTGATCGACGGACTGATCACCAATTTTCATTTGCCGCAATCAACGCTGCTGATGCTGGTCTCCGCCCTGACAGGTCGCGAGCGCATGCAGCAGGCCTATCGCCATGCTATCGAACAACGCTACCGCTTCTTCAGTTACGGCGACGCCATGTTTATTGCGCCCGGCTGATCTGGCCTGCACTGCCCGACACTGTTGCTGACGCCTGCACGACCCCGACTTTACAACCATGATCCGGGCGCACGGGAACGAATCAGCGCGGTTTCTGTCATACTTGGTTCTTTGCCGCAAGCGCACCCTCCCTTCATCAATCGATTATCATGCCAGGACTTTCCTTTTCTTTAATAAAAACCGAGGGTAAAGCCCGCCGGGCCAGTATCACTCTGAATCACGGCACCGTCCAGACTCCCATGTTCATGCCGGTCGGCACGTATGGCAGCGTCAAGGCCATGCTGCCGCACGAACTGGAAGAAATCGGCTCGCAGGTGGTGCTGGGCAATACCTTTCATCTGTGGCTGCGACCAGGCACAGAAGTCATTGAAAAACATGACGGCCTGCATGGCTTCATGCAATGGAAAAAACCAATACTGACCGACTCCGGCGGCTTCCAGGTGTTCAGCCTGAGCGACCTGCGCAGCAAAATCACCGAAGAAGGCGTCAAGTTTTCCTCGCCCATCGACGGCTCAAGGCTGTTTCTGACCCCCGAAGAGTCCATGCGCATCCAGCGTGCGCTCAACTCCGATATCGTGATGGTCTTTGACGAGTGCACTCCCTATACCATCGACGGACGGCCCGCCACGCACGACGAAGCAGCGCGCTCCATGCGCATGTCCCTGCGCTGGGCACAACGCTCGCGGGATGCATTTGATACGCTGCAAAACCCCAACGCGCTGTTCGGCATTGTCCAGGGCGGCATGTTCGAAGACCTGCGCGACGAATCGCTGGCCGGCCTGCGGCGCATTGGTTTTGATGGATATGCCATCGGCGGCCTGTCCGTGGGTGAGCCCAAACCCGACATGCGTCGCATACTGGCGCATATCGCCCATCAGTTGCCTGACAATGCCCCCCGCTATTTAATGGGCGTGGGTACGCCGGAAGACCTGGTCGAAGGCGTCAGCCAGGGCGTGGACATGTTCGATTGCGTCATGCCATCGCGCAATGCGCGCAACGGCTGGCTGTTTACCCGTTTCGGTGATATTAAAATCCGTAATGCGCGGTATCGCGACGATACCCGTCCGCTGGATCCGACCTGCGCCTGCCATACCTGCCGGCATTTTTCACGGGCCTACCTGCACCATATGCAGAAAGCCAATGAAATTACCGGCGCTCGCCTGAACACGCTGCACAACCTGCATTTTTACCTGGATCTTATGCAACAAATGCGGGAAGCGCTGGAACAGGGCCGTTTTGCCCAATGGCAGGAACAATTTTTCACTGATCGGGCAAAAGGCATTGACTAGCCCAGAAAAGGCTACAATATTTGGTTAATTTACACTTACGGGAGTCTTTCTTATGCTTACAAGCAATTTATCTACGCTGGTTCTGGCGCAGGCTGCGCCAGCCGGTGGTGTTCTTGGCGGTCTGACGAGTTTTCTGCCCATCATCCTGATGTTCGTGGTGCTGTACTTCCTGATGATCCGTCCGCAAATGAAACGCCAGAAAGAAACCAAAGCCATGATCGACGCCCTTGCCAAGGGTGATGAAGTGATTACCGCAGGCGGTATTCTGGGCAAGATCTCCAAAGTCACAGACAACTACCTGACGCTGGAAGTGTCCAACCTGGCAGACAAACCCGTCGAGGTGCTGGTACAACGCGTCGCAGTGACCACCGTCCTGCCAAAAGGCACAGTCAAATCGCTGTAATCCGGCAACAGGCGGGCGGTCATGACCGCCCCGCTTTTTGTCCGGCTCATTGTTTCAACCCCTTATCGAAAACGGCTACGGTATGAACCGCTATCCCCTCTGGAAATATATTACGGTACTGGTTGCCCTGATTATCGGCATCCTTTATACCGCCCCCAACTTTTTTGGTGAAACACCGGCAGTACAGGTGTCCAGCGCCAAGGTGACGCAAAAAGTCACCACGCAGACCATGGGTCAGGTAGAGGACATACTGCGGCAAAACAATATTGCTTTTTCCGGCACCTATTTTCAACAAAATGGCCCGGCAGGCACAGTCCGGGTACGGCTGGCCAATACCGACGCACAGTTGAAGGCGCGCGATGTACTGGACAACGCGCTCAATCCCGTCAAGGATGATCCGTCCTACACCGTTGCGTTGAACCTGCTACCAGCTTCTCCGGACTGGATGAGCGCGATCGGCGCCAACCCCATGTACCTGGGGCTTGATTTGCGCGGAGGGGTGCACTTTCTGCTGCAGGTCGATATGCAGGGCGCACTGGCTGCCCGTTATGAATCCCTGACCACAGACATCCGTTCCATTTTGCGCGATGCACGCGTTCCCGTGGAGTCGGTAAGCACCGCCAACAGCAGCATTACCGCCACCTTCGCCTCGGAGCAAGATCGTAACAAGGCGCAGGACGTCCTGCGCACCCGCACCAATGAACTGGCATTGACTACCAGCCAGTCTGGCGGCAAATTCCTGTTGAACGGCACCATCCTGGCCGCCGAAATTGCCCGGGTCCAGGACACTGCCCTCAAGCAAAACATTCTTACCCTGCACAATCGGATCAATGAGTTGGGCGTGGCCGAACCCATTATTCAGCAACAGGGGCTGGACCGCATTATCGTACAACTGCCCGGCATCCAGGACGTAGCCAAGGCCAAGGAAATCCTGGGTCGCACCGCCACGTTGCAATTGCGCATGGTCGATGATTCGCCAGCGGCGCAAAATGCCCTGGCCACGGGCACCGTGCCTTTCGGACTGGAAAGTTTCAAAGATACCGATGGCCGGACAGTACTGGTCCGCCGCCAGGTATTGCTGACCGGCGAGAACCTGGAGAACGCCCAATCGGGACGCAACCAGCAAACCCAGCAGCCAACAGTGAACCTCACACTGGACGACAAGGGCGCGCGCATTTTCCGCGATACCACCCGCGATAATATAGGCAAACGTCTGGCCATCATCCTGTTTGAAAACGGCAAAGGCCAGGTCGTGACCGCGCCGGTCATTCGCAGTGAAATCCCCAACGGACAGGTCGAGATTTCAGGCAGCATGGATGCCACGCAGGCGGCCGACACCGCGCTGCTGCTGCGCGCCGGTTCGCTGGCCGCCCCCATGTCCATTATTGAAGAGCGCACCATCGGCCCAAGCCTGGGCGCCGACAATATCCGCATGGGCTTCGACTCCACCCTTTACGGTTTCCTGATGATCGCCGTCTTCATGATCATTTATTATCATGTATTCGGTATCTTCTCTACCCTGGGCCTGGCGTTCAACGTCTTGCTGCTGCTGGCGGTCCTGTCGCTGCTGCAGGCTACCCTGACGCTGCCGGGCATTGCCGCTATTGCACTGACGCTGGGTATGGCGATTGACTCGAACGTGCTCATCAATGAGCGGGTCCGCGAGGAGCTGCGCAATGGCGCCTCGCCGCAACAAGCCATCAACACCGGCTTTAGCAAGGCATGGGCCACCATTCTTGACTCGAATCTGACAACGCTTATTGTGGGTCTGGCGCTGCTGGCCTTCGGTAGCGGCCCGGTACGTGGTTTTGCCGTGGTTCACTGCATTGGCATCCTGACCTCCATGTTCTCCTCGGTGGTCGGCGTAAGGGCCATCGTGAATTTGTGGTACGGCCGGCGCAAGAAACTCAAGTCGGTTTCCATCGGCACCGTCTGGCGCCCCGAGACCGGCGACAAGAAAGACATCGCCAAGAACTAAGATAGCGCAGAACACTTTTTCTGTCCGGGCTGACCGGACAGAGCAGGAATAAATATGGAATTTTTCAGGATTCACAAAACCATCCCGTTCATGAAGAACGCGCTGATTCTTAATCTGATCAGCGCCATTACCTTCGTGCTGGCGGTCTTTTTTATCGTGACCCGCGGTTTTCATCTGTCCATCGAATTTACCGGTGGTACGGTCATGGAAGTCAACTACCAGCAGGCAGCCCAGCTCGACCAGGTGCGCAGCAGCATCAGCGCGCTCAACTACAGCGATTTTCAGGTGCAGAACTTCGGCACCTCGCGCGACGTCATTATCCGCTTGCCGGTAGACAAGAACATGTCTTCGACGGAACAGAGCAATACCGTCATGGCGGCGCTCAAAAAAGCCAGTCCCGACGCAGAATTGCGCCGGGTGGAATTCGTCGGTCCGCAAGTGGGCAATGAGCTGTTCAGTAACGGCCTGAAGGCGCTGGCGTTTGTCGTGATCGGGATCATGATTTATCTGGGGATTCGCTTCGAATGGAAATTCGCGCTGGCCTGCGTGGTCGCCAACCTGCACGACGTCGTGATCATTCTCGGATTTTTCGCCTTTTTCCAATGGGAGTTCTCTCTACCTGTATTGGCAGGGGTGCTCGCGGTCCTGGGATATTCCGTGAATGAATCGGTGGTGATCATGGACCGGATCCGCGAGAATTTCCGCAAGCAGCGTCGCGCCAGCGTCCGGGACGTGATCGACGGCGCCATTACGCAAACGATTTCCCGTACGGTCATTACCCACGCGTCTACGCAAATGATGGTGCTCTCCATGTTCTTCTTTGGCGGCCCCTCCCTGCACAATTTTGCACTGGCGCTCACGATCGGTATCTGGTTCGGTATCTACTCATCGGTCTTCGTGGCGGCTGCCATCGCCATGTGGCTGGGCGTCAAGCGCGAAGACATGATCAAGACGCCCAAGAAAGAAGATCCGGCCAGCGAAGTGATCTACTGATCAGCAGACTGTACCGTGGGCGCAACACCTGCTTGCGCGCCACACCGGAAAAAAGCGCCTGCGGGCGCTTTTTCGTTTGAAAAAACAACGGGATAAGGTGTAATCTGAACAAACACGTTACAATCACGGTTTCCAAATTTTACCCCCGGGACAAAAACCCGCAACGGTACTCATATCATGCAAGAAACCTCGCTCAAACGCGGCAATGCGCCCGCCGTCGTCGCTCCTGTTCAGGAAACGCCCATCCGTATTCACCCTTCGGCCAGAAAGCTGTATATCAAGACGTTCGGCTGCCAGATGAACGAATACGACTCGGACAAAATGGCCGACGTATTACGTGAAAACCAGGGACTCGAGCTGACCAGCACGCCCGAGGACGCCGACGTCATTCTGCTCAATACCTGTTCCATCCGCGAAAAAGCGCAGGAAAAAGTATTTTCGGATCTTGGTCGCATCAATCAGCTCAAAAAGAAAAACCCCAATCTGGTGATTGGCGTAGGCGGCTGCGTTGCCAGCCAGGAAGGCGCCACCATTATCCGGCGTGCGCCCTATGTAGACGTGGTGTTCGGCCCGCAAACCCTGCACCGTCTGCCCGAGTTGATTGAACGGCGCAAACACACCGGACGCGCCCAGGTGGACATCAGCTTTCCGGAAATTGAAAAATTCGACGCCCTGCCACCGGCCCGGGTCGACGGCCCCTCTGCCTTCGTTTCGATCATGGAAGGTTGCAGCAAATACTGCAGCTTTTGCGTTGTTCCCTATACCCGTGGCGAAGAGATTTCCCGGCCGTTCGAAGACGTCCTGACCGAAATAGCCGATCTGGCGGACCAGGGCGTCAAGGAAGTCAATCTGCTGGGCCAGAACGTGAACGCATATCGCGGCACCCTGGGCGGCACCGCCGAATTGGCCGATTTTGCCATGTTGCTCGATTATGTACATGACATCCCGGGTATCGAACGCATTCGTTACACGACTTCCCATCCCAAGGAAATGACCACCCGGCTGATCGAAGCCCACGGACGCCTGCCCAAGCTGGTACCTTTCCTGCACCTGCCGATCCAGACCGGCAGCGACCGTATCCTGGCCGCCATGAAACGCGGCTACACCGGGCTTGAGTTCAAATCCATTGCCCGCCGTCTGTATGCCGCCCGACCCGGCATGACGCTGTCGTCGGACTTCATTGTGGGCTTTCCTGGCGAAACCGAAGCGGATTTCGAAGCCACGCTCAAACTGATCGCCGACGTTAATTTCGACACCTCGTTCTCGTTCATCTATTCGCGCCGTCCAGGCACGCCGGCCGCCGACCTGCAAGACGATACCCCTTACGAGGTCAAGCTGGCCCGGCTGCAACGCCTGCAGGCCCAGATTACGGCGCAGGCCAGCGCAATCAGCCATGGCATGCTCAATACCATGCAACCCGTGCTGGTCGAAGGCCCCTCGCGTCGTGATGCGAACGAACTGACCGGCCGGACCGAAAACAACCGGATCGTCAATTTCGCTGCTCCCGAACGGTTCATCGGCCAGATTGTCAACGTGCGTATTACCGCCGTCTACACCAACTCTCTGCGCGGCGAACTCGCGACGGAGGACATCGCTTCATGACGGGAAAACGCAGCTTGCCCGTCGTCTTCCATCTGGAAGGCGATAACACCCAGCTGGCCAATTTGTGCGGGCCGCTGGATGAAAACCTGAAGCAAATTGCACAAGCATACGATGTCGCCATCGGTCGCAGCGGCAACCGGGTGATTATCGAGGGCGAGCAGGCACAGGACGCGGCAGGCGCCGTCAACCTGTTTCACCGCCGTGCCCGCCATCG
>DATGQC010000430.1:0-12180 GCA_035304425.1 Advenella sp. | reverse complement strand
ATGGATTAATCGGTTCGCTGTAAACCGGAAAAAGCGCCCGATGGCTGTCGGCTGTGGCGGGTATCACATTCGTTCTTTGCGCGTCATTGTCTGCTTACCAAGGTATTATTCGGGATGTCACAATCATGAAATATAAAGTTTTTAATATCGTTCAATTCCACCGCTTAAAAAATGAGGTCTTCATGAAGGTCGCAGTAAACTCAATCGCAGCCGCGCTGCTGGCATTTTCCGGTGTCGCCGCCGCCGATACGCTGGTGCTGTATACAAGCCAGCCGGCAACTGATGCGCAGATGACCGTTGACGCATTCCAGAAAGCCCACCCGGATACCAAGGTGGAGTGGGTCCGCGACGGTACGACAAAGCTCATGACCAAATTGCGGGCGGAAATGAACGCGGGCGTTGCCAAGCCCGATGTGTTGCTGATTGCCGACAGCGTGACCCTGGAGCAGTTGAAAAAAGAAGACCAGCTGCTGGCGTATAAATCGCCGGAAAGCGCGCACTATGACCCTGCGCTGTATGACGGCAGCGGCTATTACCATGGCACCAAACTCATTACCTCCGGTATTGCCTATAACACCAGAGCAGCGCAAAAACCCCAATCATGGAAGGATCTGGTCAAGCCCGACTATAAAAACCAGGTGTCCATGCCCAGCCCCTTGTATTCAGGCGCAGCCATGATCCATCTGTCGGCGCTGACCAGCAATCCTGATTTTGGCTGGAAGTACTATGAAGATCTGAAAGCCAACGGTGTCGCTTCCCAGAAAGGCAACGGCGGGGTGCTGACCGATATTACGTCTGGCGGTAAACCCTATGGTATTTTGGTCGACTATATGGCAATTCGCGAAAAGGCGAAGGGCGCGCCGATTGCATTCGTTTTTCCGGCCGAAGGGGTAAGCCTGGTGACTGAACCCGTTGCGATCATGAAGTCTGCGAAAAATCCCGACGCTGCAAAAAAATTCGTTGACTTCGTGCTCTCGCAGCAGGGCCAGGAGCTCGTGCTACAACAAGGCTATATTCCAGGACGCAATGGGATGAAAAATCCGCCGGGCTTTCCGCCACGTGATCAGATCAAACTGCTGCCGTTTGATGCAGCGGCAGCATTACAGAACGCGGGCGCGAACAAGGAAAAGTTCAGCAACATCTATGGCGGCTGAGCCCATTATGCGGCAGCGCAGGCACAGCTGCTGCGGGTGTGGCCGGCAAGGCCTGCGCTACCTGGGGTGACGGCAGAGCACCGTTGCAATGTGATGTTTGCCGGCGTCGTTTCCAATCGCAAGGGTGAGGGTACAATGGCGCAGGCGCTCACCGGCGCGCAGATCCCGCGAAACCCTCGGGGTCGACACGCCCCACCGGCGGCGAGCTCTCCCGATATTTTTGGACATAACAAGATTCGCAATCAGGCGGTCGGGGAAGCAGGGCCGCATACCTGAATTTCATTATGGCGACATCTACTTCTTTTTTGCGGCCGTTCGGCACAAACCCGGCATCGATCCTGACCCCGGTGTTGTTGTGCCTGGTGCTGGCGCTGGCCTTGCTGCCGCCGGCGCGGCTGCTGGTCATGGCCATGACCGATCTGCCCGGGGGCGATGGCGGCGCCATGTGGTCCATGCTGCGTAGCGCATCCACCTGGCGGGCGACCGGCAACAGTCTGGTGACCGCCGGTCTGGCCACGATACTCTCGGTACTGCTGGGCACCACGCTGGCATTGCTGGTGGTGCTCACCGACATTCGCGCCAAAGGCTTCTGGGTGTTCATGATCATGCTGCCCATGATGATTCCGCCGCAGGTGACCGCCCTGAGCTGGCTACAGTTAAGCGGTCCGGGCAGTACGCTGTTGCAAATGCTTCATCTGGCGCCGCCGCTGGGCAGTCCGCAACATCTGCGATCCTGGTGGGGGATTGCCATGCTGATGGGTATCCAGCATGCGCCCCTGGTCTATCTGGCCGTTCGTGGTAGCCTGATTGCCCTGCCCAAGGAGTTGATTGAAGCCGCCCGTCTGGCCGGCGCCTCGCAGCGCGATGTGATCCGCGATATGATCCTGCCGCTGTGCCGCAACGGCCTGCTTGCCGGCACAGCCATTGCCTTTGTCTCTGCACTGGGTAACTTCGGGATTCCGGCGATGCTGGGTATTCCGGTGTCCTATTACGTGCTGCCCACGTTGATCTACCAGAAAATGGCCGATTTCGGGCCCGATATGCTGGCCGATGTATCCAGCCTGTCTGTCATCATCGGTGTGATTGCACTGGCGGGCGTGGCGGCGCAACAGCATTTTTCCTCACGGATGCCGCTCACCGGCATGCCAGGCAGCCCGCTCGCGTTTGTTCTCGGGCCACGGCGCTGGCTGGCAGAGCTGGCGCTGTTTTGTCTGGTGCTGGCTATTGTGGTGGTGCCGCTGATCGCCTTGATTTCCAGTTCGCTGGTGGCGGCCATGGGGGTTCCCCTGTCGCTGGAAACCGCCAGTCTGCAGGCCTACGGGCAGATACTTTTCGATCAGAGCGTGACTTTTCGGGCATTCAGCAATAGCATCCTGCTGGCCGGCTCCGCCGCGCTGATCCTGGCCTGCCTCTGCCTGCCTCTGGCCTATTTGTTTGTGCGCTTTCCTTCGCGCTATCACGCTTTTTTACAGGGCCTCATCGATATTCCCTACGCTATTCCCGGCGTGGTGCTGGCGGTCGCATGTATTCTGCTGTTTGCCCGCCCGTTGCCGCTGATTCAGGTGACGCTGTACGGCACGCTGGGATTGATCCTGTTTGCCTATCTGTCCCGCTTCATGACCGTGTGTCTCAAACCAATACAGAGCAGTATGCAGCAACTGGATCCTGCGCTTGAAGAAGCGGCGCAACTTTGCGGGGCGGGGCCGATGCGCCGCCTGCGTGATATTGTTTTTCCGTTGCTGGCGCCTGCGGCATTCGCCGGCATGCTGCTGGTTTTTTTGATCGCGGTCAATGAATTGACGGTGTCAGCGCTGCTGTGGAGCGCGGGCAACGAGACCCTGGGCGTACTCGTATTCAATCTGGACGATGGGGGTGAAACGGTGCTGGCCTCGGCTGTGTCTGTGCTGATTGTGCTGATGGTGCTGATGCTGATGCTTTGCCTGAACGCCTTGGGCAGACGAGTTCCACGAGGAGTGATTCCATGGCGCAACTGACCCTGGAACATATTAGCAAACGCTATGGCGAGCATGCGGTTGTCGACGACATCAGTCTTGCCATTGACAAAGGACAGTTCGTCGCGCTGCTTGGCCCCAGCGGCTGTGGCAAAACGACGACCCTGAGAATGATTGCCGGCTTTGAGCAGCTGGATCAGGGGCGCATTGTGCTCAATGACCGGCTGCTGGCGTCGCCGGATCAGCATATCGCGCCGGAGCAGCGCAATATGAGTATGGTGTTTCAGTCGTATGCGCTGTGGCCTCATAAAACGGTGCTGGATAATGCAGGATACGCATTGTCGCTGCGCGGGCTCAAGGGACAGCCTTATCGCGATCAGGTATTTGCAGCGCTTGAAACCGTCAATCTGGGTCATCTGGCCGATCGCTTCCCCCAGGCGTTAAGCGGCGGCCAGCGCCAGCGCGTGGCATTGGCGCGCTGTCTGGTCTCTCATCCAGACGTGGTGCTGCTGGACGAACCGCTGGCCAACCTGGATGTGCATTTGCGCGCTTCCATGGAAACCACCTTTCGCGACTTTCATGAACGCACCGGGGCAACCTTTATTTATGTGACGCACGATCAGGCTGAAGCCATGGCGATGGCCGACCGAATTGCGGTTATGAACCATGGTCGCCTTGAGCAGTGGGACACGCCCGAGAATCTGTATCGTCGTCCCGCCTCGCGCTGGGTAGCGACCTTTATCGGCAAGGGGGCGGTGCTGGACGTGCCCAGCCATGTGCACGGTAAAAACCTCAGAAGCGACGATATTCTCAGCCTGTTATCCAACAGTGGCGCAATGCATCGCGGCGCCATGTTGGTGCGACCCGAACATGTCATGGTGGTCGATGACGGCATCAAGGCGACGGTACGACACCGGGTTTATAAGGGCGAGCGCTATCAATATATTGCCAATCTGGTCGATGGGCAGTCCGTGAGCTTTTATCATGCCCGCCTGCTCGAACACGGACAGACCGTGCAGGTGCAGATCGAGCATGCCTGGGGACTGGATCTTTGATGCTTGCGTGAGTATTGGTTGTCGGTTCAGGAAATAAGCAGATGCTGGAAAGGGAAAATGTGTGTCCGTTCGTGACGATCAGGGGGCAATGGGCGTGTTGTTCTCTTGAGGGGTGAGCGCTGCGCTGGGGTGTCCGAGCGCACTGCGCAGCAAAGCGGGATCGGGTGCGACCGCAAGGCGCTGTGCTCACGCAAAAAAACAGGGGAGCGCTGTTGCGCTGCCCCTGTTCGCCGCGCCGAATCAGCGGTGCCGATCATCATGCCGGCATGCGCTGATGGATCCTGACGCGTCCTTAGCCGTCTTCATGAATCTTGATCAGTGCCTATCGCGCACTGTTCATTGTCCAAATGCCGCTACTGCCCGGGGCACTCGGCACATTCGCCGGCCAGATCCTCTGCCAGGCGTAGTTGCTTGCTCAGATCACGCAATGCGGTGCGAACACCCTCTTCAATGACCGGATGATAAAACGGCATATCCAGCATCTGCGCCACGGTCATCTTTTGCTGATGCGCCCAGGCCAGCAAGTGCGCCAGGTGTTCTGCGGCCGGTCCGACCATTTCTGCGCCCAGCAAACGTCCGCTGCCATGTTCTGCATAAATGCGCAGATGGCCTTGATTGACACCCATGACACGACTGCGGCCCTGATTGCTGAACGAGACTTCGCCAACAGCGTAGCAGCTGCAATTATCAAACTGGCTGGCGACGTCCTTGAAACGCATGCCGATACTGGCAATTTGCGGATCACTGAATACCACGCTGATCGACGAACGGCGCAAGCCTTCCGTAACGCTCGGGAACGAGCCGGCGTTCTTGCCTGCGATAAGCCCCTGGTCGGCGGCCTCGTGTAACAGTGGCAACTGGTTGGATGCATCGCCTGCGATGAAGATATGCGCCACGCTGGTTTGCATGGTATATGGATCGGCCTTTGGCACGCCACGCGTGTCCAGATCGATGTTCAGGTTCTCCAGTCCCAGATTGTCCACATTGGGCTTGCGGCCGGTAGCAGCCAGCAGGAAATCAACCGTAACCGAGCCGCTGGCGCCGTTCTCCGAGTAATCGACTTTCACGCCCTTGCCGCTGGGCAACAGGCTGACCTGTGTATCCGCATCCAGATGCAGATCCATCTCCTTGCCGAAAATCTCCAGCGCTTTTTCCAGCACAACCGGATCGGAAATCCCGCCCAGCGCATTGTCCTTGCCGAACACATGTACGTTCACGCCCAGCCGATGCAGCGCCTGGCCGATTTCCAGGCCAATCACGCCCGCACCGAAGACGGCCACACTGGCCGGCAGGGTGTCCCAGTCAAAGACATCGTCATTGACGATCAGGCGCTCGCCCAGTGACTGCCAGGCGGGTACGATAAAAGGACGTGATCCGGTCGCAATCACAATACGCTGCGCAGTAATTTCGGTATGGTCATCGACCACGACCACATGTTCATTTTTGAAACGTGCGCGGCCAAGAATCCGGTGAGAGGCTGGAAAAGCGTCCACGTCTTCCAGCACAAAACCGACGAAACGGTCGCGCTCGGAGCGCACGCGCTCCATCACCTGGCGGCCATCAATGCGCAGGGCGCCATCGGGATGGACGCCGAACTGGTCGGCGGTGCGCACATGATGGGCGGCGTCGGCCGCGGCGATCAGCAATTTTGAAGGCATGCAGCCCACGCGCGCGCAGGTGGTGCCAAACTTGTGGTCTTCTACCAGGTATACATTGTCTGTGGATTTGCGGGCGGCGCGAAATGCGCTCATGCCAGCCGTGCCACCGCCCAGGATAAGGACATCGGCGTTGATTGATTTCATATTCGATCCCTGATATTGGAGTTCATGACGCAATCGGTTTTGATTTTACCGGTTTGCGGGCGAAAAAAAAGCAGCGGCATCACCCAAGGTGTGCCCGCTGCCGATGTATCGGCTTTGTGATTGCGATATCAAGGTTGCAATAACATGCCGTTTGACAGTGCAGCTGCAGTCTGCCGGAAGAGTCCCGGCAGACCCGGGCAGGTCGTCATGCTTCAGGTTATCGCGCCTGACTGTGCAACCCGCCGCCGTTGCCGCTGCAGCAACCGCTTTACTTGCCGGCGAAATGTGCTGCCAGTTCGTCGCTGCCGCCGATATACTGACCGCCAATGAAAACCTGCGGTGTGCTGGTTTTGCCGGTAATGGCGCGGATCGCCACGGTGCTGGCGTCTTTGCCCAGAACCACTTCTTCAAAGGGCAGGTCTTTTTCCTTGAGCAGCGCTTTGGCCTTGGCGCAATAGCCGCAACCAGGCTTGGTGAACATGACGATGGAAGGTTTGTCCTGATAGTCTTTGTCGATATAGCGAATCATCGTATCGGCATCAGACACTTCAAACGGATCGCCTTCTTTTTCAGGCTCGATGAACATTTTTTCTACGACGCCGTCTTTGACCAGCATGGAATAGCGCCATGAACGTTTGCCAAAGCCCAGGTCGGCTTTGTCGACCAGCATGCCCATGCCTTCTGTGAATTCGCAGTTGCCATCTGGAATCACCGTGATATTGTCGGCTTCCTGCTGCGCTTTCCATTCGTTCATGACGAAGGTGTCGTTGACGGATACGCAGACGATATCGTCGACTCCGCGTTCCTTGAACGCTTTGGCCAGTTCGTTATAGCGTGGCAGGTGCGTAGACGAGCAGGTTGGGGTGAATGCGCCAGGCAGCGAAAAGACAACAACGGTTTTTCCCTTGAAAATGTCGTCGCTGGACACTTTTTTCCAGTCGTCGCCAGAACGTACGGGAAATGTAACGGATGGAACGCGTTGGCCTTCTTTATTCTGCAACATATTGGATTCCTTATTCAGTTTAGTGAAACAAATAATAGATGAAAGCAAGCTGATGGCTATCAAACCTGATTGATTACATAGCGATGTTTCATCAGATGTGTCCATTGTACGCAATGGATCTTAATTAGTAAAATTTATTATATTTATAATGTTGATAGTTAAAACAAAACAGCATTTTGCAATGCCAGGAAAAGGGCCATTAAAGGGCGCCTTGGCGCTAACCGCAGGCCCCATATGACCCGGTATAAGGACGACGCTCCGAAACGGCGTTCCGGGAGTGGCGTTCCAGGACTAGACAAGCGGCTGCACAACGTAGGGACAGGCGCGCCTTGCGCCCGATGACCGCATCTGCCGACGTGGCTTTTGGATAATGACCTTTGCGCCCTGCCCGGGCGCTGGCGTGTCTGGCTGATCCGGTCATTATTTATCAGGCGCTATTTCGGGCCTGACGTATCTGCTTGTGTTCGGGTACGTTCCATAGGGAAAAGTGCCCAATAGTGCATACTGAAAGTAAAAAATAGCCTCAAATGATGAAGCAGGCTTTACTCTTTACTTCAAATGCTGAAACAGGCGTCAATTAACCTATGAATAAATATAGGCATGAAAGACAGGCATAACAGGCAGAAATGAATCTGGTTGTGAATGCGCTTTTTGCTAATTTAACTTTTGCTAATTTAACGAAAATTAGACTTTAACGAAAATTAGAACAAAATAGGCGAATTTAATTGCTATTAAACGACAATTATAGCATATTTAGTCAAACAATGAAAGCACGTAGCTGAGCAGAAAGGGCGCGACGAGGCTGAGCACAACGCCGGAGAAAATGGCCGTGAACAAAAACGGATTACCGGCCGTTTTGCGAACAATCGGCAGCGTGGTATCCATGGCGGTTGCGCCGGCAGCGCCGATACCCGTCATGGGATAGCGGCTCCCGGCAAAGAACAGCACGACGATGGCAAGCAATTCGCGGAACAGATCTGTGAGCAAGGCAGTGGCGCCATAAAATTCGCCCAGCCTGGCGGTGACCATCACGCCCGATAGCGAAAACCAGCCAAAGCCGCTGCCAAACAGCAGGCCGTGCCGGATGTCCGCGCCGGTCATCCAGGCGATCAGGGCGCCTGACAGCAGGGACACAATAATGACCACCAGGGGCAGGGTGAACATTGCCGGACGAATGGCATTGCGCTGCAATGGCGTATGCGCCAGATCGGCGCCAATCAGAAACAGCAGGACATATAGAAAAAACTCAGCGTCCGGTATGGGGACGGCGATGGCCCAATGGGTCGTGAGTACGGCAAGCCCAAGGCCGGCCAGTAAAAAGGCCAGTGCAATGCCGCATTCCAGAATCACATGCATGATGCCCAGATCGTGCTGCGCCGCCCTGGCGCGGGCACCGGGGCGAAACAGCGCCAGCAGCACCAGAGAGCATATCAGGGTGATTCCTAGCGAATACAGTGCCGCAGTTTGCAGGATAAGCACCACCTGATGCATGACGGACAATTGCTGTCCGAAGCGGTAGCCGATGGCAAACAGCATGATCCAGACAAAGGGGGTGATGGCGCGGGACAGCACTGACACGGTGCGGGGCGCGAGCAGGTAGCCAATGAGATAGCCGGCTGCCAGCCAGGCAGCGATTGGGAACAGGGATAGCAGCAAAGAGGTCATGGAAACTGCAGAAAGAGGCAATAGAGGGTGCGCGCAGGCGCCGCCGGCGGGACGTCGGAGTCAGGAATTACCTGGGCAATTTTTCCTTGAGCTGCTGTTTGATTGTCGGCCACTCTTCTTGCGTGACACTATACATATGCGTGTCGCGAACCGTGCCATCGCGACGCAGGGCGTGACCGCGCAGCACGCCATCTTTTTTTGCGCCCAGGCGCTCGATGGCATTCTGGGAGCGCTGGTTCAGATTGTCGGTACGCCAGCCGACCACATTTGCGTTCAGTGATTCGAATGCGTAAAACAGCATGAGATACTTGCAGACAGTATTGACATGCGTGCGCTGCCAGGACTGGCCGTACCAGGTGTAGCCGATTTCGAGCCGGGCGATCTCGGGCACAATGTCGTGATAGCGGGTGGTGCCGATGACTTTGCGGGATTTGGCATCCAGCACCACGAACGGCAGCATATGGCCCTCTTGCTGTCCCTTGAGCGCCGCTTCGATATACGCGGTTTCCTGGCCGGGTTCCGGCACTGATGTGAAGGTCAGGTTCCACAGTTGCCCATCGGCCGCGGCATTGCGCAGCCCTTCGGCATGGGCAAGACGCATGGGTTGCAGCACGAGGCCGTGTCCTTCAAGCTGAATCGGCGCAAGCGGTTTGGGAAAGGGCGTGATCATAGGAAAGTCCAGCGTAGACCAAGGGTCAAAAGTAGCATTATAAAGAATAACAGATGATCGTAAATGCCCTTGGGACCAATACTTGAGGCAAATCGATCCGGATAAAATTCGCGCTAGAGGTGATCCCTAGTGGTCAGACGGTTCACAAATCAGTACTATTTCGACTTCAGGAAGCGCGGATGCTGGCCGTGGCGATTGATCACCGCCCCCGTACGGCTTTCTTTGTATGACAAAATTCAGGAAGTGAAAAGATGATGAAAATGAAAAATTGGCTGCTCGCCGTTATGGTGGGGTTGTCTGCCGGTTTTGGTGCAAGCGCGCTGGCCAGCGATTGGAAAGCGCTTAAAGTGGGCATTGAGCCCGGCTATGCGCCGTTCGAATACAAAAACGCCAACGGACAGATAGAGGGATTTGACGCCGATGTCATGACTGAAATCTGCAAGAAAATGCAGGCTAAATGCACCTGGGTGGAGCAGTCCTTCGACAGCCTGATTCCCGCCCTGGCCGCACGCAAAATCACGCTGATCCATTCAAGCATGCAGATTACGCCGCAGCGCGAGAAGGTGCTTGCCTTCAGTCAACCCATTTATGGTATTCCCACCCAGTTGATGGCGCGCAAGGATAGCGGGCTGCTGCCGACGGTCGAATCGCTCAAGGGCAAGCGGGTTGGCGCGCTGCAGGGCAGCACCCAGGAAGCCTATGCCAAACAGAAATGGGGCAGCAACGGCGTGCAGCTTGTCTCCTATCAGGACCAGAACCAGACCTTTGCCGATCTGGCAGCGGGCCGGATTGATGCGGCCATTATTGAAAAGCCCAATGGACAGAGCGGTTTTTTGAGCAAACCGGCGGGGCGCGATTTCGCATTCGTGGGCCCGGCCATTACCGACGACAAGGCATTGACGGGTGAAATCGCCATTGGCATGCGCAAGTCGGATAGCGAACTCAAACAGGCCATCGATGCGGCGCTGGGCGAACTGCAGCAGGACGGCACGATCGCCAAACTTGCCGGGAAGTACTTCAAACCGGGTGAAATCAATCTGAAAAACGTGAAGCAATAGCATGTTTTTACATGGATATGGCGCCCAGATCCTGCATGGCACCTGGGAAACCATCAAGCTGGCATTGCTGTCGCTGCTGGTCGCTTTCGTGCTGGGCCTGATCGGCGCCAGCGCGAAATTGTTCGGCAACCGGCTGTTGCGCGGCATGGCCCGTGTCTACACCACGTTGATCCGGGGCGTGCCTGACCTGGTGCTGATGTTGCTAATATTTTTCAGTATCCAGATGGGGCTCAATGAACTGACCGATATGCTTGGCATGCAAGTCATTGAAATCGAACCCTTCTATGCAGGCGTGCTGACCATCGGGTTTATTTACGGCGCCTATTTTGCCGAGACCTTTCGCGGCGCGTTCCTTGCCGTGCCGCGCGGACAGCTGGAAGCGGCGCGCGCCTATGGCATGCGCAGCAGCCAGGTGTTCCGGCGCGTGCTGTTTCCGCAAATGATGCGCTTTGCGCTGCCGGGCATAGGCAACAACTGGCAGGTCGTGCTCAAAGCCACGGCCCTGGTTTCCATCATCGGGCTGACCGATCTGGTCCAGGTGACCCAGGGGGCCGGGCGCGCGACCTCCTCCATGTTCCTGTTCATTTGCGTGGCCGGGTTCATTTATCTTGTACTGACCAGCGTGTCCAACATTGCCCTGTGGCTGCTGGAACGCAAGTATTCCGTGGGCGTGCGAGAGGCGCAGTTATGATCGACTCCCTCAATAACTTCCTGACCATTCTGAACGACTATTGGAAGCCGCTGCTGTTCTGGGATGGCACGGCGTTTTCCGGGCTGGCTGTTACCCTATGGGTGCTGGTGCTTTCCCTGGCGCTGGGGCTGGTGCTGGCCATCCCCATGTCGGTGGGGCGGGTCTCGAAAAATCGCTGGATTGCCTGGCCGATTTGGTGCTTCAGCTATGTGTTTCGCGGCACGCCGTTATATGTGCAGATTTTGCTGATCTACAGCGGCGTCATCGGCCTGCAGGTCGTGCGCGATACCCCTTTGCTGCACACTTTTTTCATGAGCGGATACAATTGTCTGGTGCTGGCCCTTATGCTCAATACGCTGGCCTACACTACCGAGATTTTCGCCGGTTACATCAAAAACAGCGCACATGGCGAGCTGGACGCCGCGCGCGCTTTCGGGATGTCCCGGTATAAAATGTATACGCGTGTTATTTTGCCGTCGGCGCTGCGTCGGGCGTTGCCAGCCTATAGCAATGAAGTCATTCTTATGCTGCATGCCACCTCGCTGGCCTTCACCGCCACGGTGCCGGATATTCTGAAGGTGGCGCGCGACGCCAATGCCGCCACCTATCTGACGTTTGCCGCTTATGGTACGGCAGCCGTTTTGTATATGTGTGTCTCGTTTGTTCTCGTGGCACTGTTTCGCCGGCTGGAAAAGAGAACGCTGGGCTTTCTGGGTCACAGCCAACACTAGGATCGTTATGTATAAACTCGATGTTCAGAACATCTATAAGTCTTATGGACAAAACGAAGTATTGAAAGGCGTGTCGCTGCAGGCTAAAGCCGGCGACGTGATCGCCATGATCGGCTCCAGTGGCTCCGGTAAAAGTACGTTCTTGCGCTGTATCAATTTCCTGGAGCAGCCCAACAGCGGTTCGGTCTCGCTCAACGGCGAAACGCTCACTGTCGCCAAGGATGCGAAAGGGCGCCTGCAGGTTTCCGACGAAAAGAAATTGCAGGTGTTCAGGACCAAGCTGGCCATGGTGTTCCAGCACTTCAATCTCTGGGCCCACATGACCGCGCTGGAAAATATCATCGAAGCGCCGATCCATGTGCTTGGGGTGCCCAAGGCCGAAGCCATCGAGCGTGCACG
>DATGQC010000429.1:0-6411 GCA_035304425.1 Advenella sp. | reverse complement strand
ATGGGGCCCCTGCATAGAACGAGCCCGGTTCGCTCTAAGACGCGCGCTGAACCGGGTTTTGCCGGACAAGCGTTACGGTCCCGTGATTATTGCATTGGTCATGGGCGATCAGAACGGCATAAGCGATGAAGACTGGAAAGTATTCAATCTCACGGGCATCACGCATCTGGTGTCGATCAGCGGGTCGCACATTACCATGCTCGCTGCCCTGGGTAGCCTGGGAATATTGCGGTTGTGGCGAAGGCTGCGTTTGCAAGGCAAACAACTGGCTGAACGCAGGCCTGCCCAGATCGTGGCGGCCGGTGGGGGATTGCTGGTAGCTGCCAGCTATTCAATACTGGCCGGGTGGGGCGTTCCGGCGCAACGCACTTTTATGATGCTTGCTGTATTCTGGCTGTCGGTCGTGTTGCGCGCACGTGTTAGCGGTGCGACTTTGCTTGCCCTGGCTGCCTTGGGCATATTGTTGCTGGACCCATGGGCCGTGCTGTCTATCGGATTTTGCCTATCGTTCTGCGCCATTGCCAGTCTCCTTTTATGGGGTTGCCGTAGCAAACAACCGGTCTTGGCAACGTCTGGTCTGCTGAACACAGGGATGCAGCGATTGTGGGACGCCGCAAAAATGCAGCTGTTCATGAGCGTGGCCCTGGCGCCATTGCTAATTGGTTTATTCCAGCAATATGCCTTTGTCTCGCCGTTGGTCAATGCCTTTGCCATCCCGCTGATCGGTGGGTTGGTCACGCCGCTGGCGCTGCTGCTGGCCGTGTTCTGTGTAACTGGCTTGTGGCCGTCGGCAGCCGGCTGGCTAGCCGATGGCGTGCATCGACTGCTTGAGAATGTTTTAGCTGCGGCGCGTATGTTCGCCGGCCTCGAATGGGCGACACTCGATTTTTCCGCCGTACCCGCTTACTGGATCTTAATAGGTATGTTTGGGCTGTTTGTGTTCGCGCTGCCCAAAGGTATGCCCGGGCGTGCGCTGGGGTTAATGTTGTTAATTCCTGTGTTTTGTTTTCGGCCACCCCGGCCATTGACGGGCGACTGGTTCATGACTGTGCTGGATGTCGGACAGGGCGCAGCAGTGTTGGTTAGTACGCAGCAACACCAGTTGTTGTTCGACACGGGCCTGCGCAGCAGTGCCGACAGCGATAGCGGCAGCCGGGTCATCATTCCTTATCTGCGGGCAGCAGGCATAGATGCCCTGGACGAGTTGATCATTTCCCATTCCGATCTGGATCATGCAGGCGGCGCGGGCAGTGTGCTGCAGCAGGTGAATGTGAAACACGCCTACACCTCATTTGCGCTTAATGCTTATCTGGAGCGCGAACAGGATGCGCTGCAACGGGATCTGCTTGTGAAGAACGCGCAAGCGCGCTTTGATTTTTGCCGAAGCGGCGTTTCCTTTGAGTACGATGGCGTTCAGTTCCGTTTCTTTCACCCGAGCGAGAGTCAGGGCATGCCCGCCAGGGCGGATAATGATCACAGTTGTGTTTTACGGATACAGGGCAGGCATCATTCTGCATTACTGACCGGCGATATTGGCGCTGCGACGGAAGCCCGGCTGCTGCAGGCGCCATTGCCCCTTCCCGCGTCAGATGTGGTAATGGCGCCGCATCACGGCTCGGCCAGTTCTTCATCAATGGCATTGGTCCGGGCTATGCGACCGGCGCTTGCCTTTGCCCAGGCCGGTTATCTGAATCGATATGGGCATCCTGCAGGCGAGGTCGCAAAACGTTGGCGTACTGCCGCGCAGTTGTATCTGGATACCATCGAAGCCGGCGCCATTGAGATCCGCTCTGGCGCCAATGGCTTGTGGGTAAATTGCGCAAGAGCATCGCGACAACGCTATTGGGATGGCTTTTAGCTTATGATAACCAGGCCCAGGCACGCTCATGCCGGCGACAGATTTTCTCGGCTTTGAGGCGATTGGGTCTAATGGGCGGCGCCTGATCACACATTGGTTGCGCGACAGGTTCGCATCCCAGGACACGCTGCTTTGCACCCCGTTTAACGCTATGCCTCTCAAGGAGTTTTTATGCAATCGCCCCGTTTAAATTTTGTCAACTGCATGAGTCCCGCCGGTATTCATCGCATGGCCTATCGGGAGTGGGGCGATCCGGCCAACGGACGGATACTTTTATGTGTGCACGGCTTGTCGCGCAATGGTAATGACTTCGAGGAAGTGGCCAGAGCCATGTCTAAAGAGTATCGCGTGATTTGTCCGGATATTGCGGGGCGCGGCGCATCCGATTTCCTGAGCAATCCTGCCAGTTATATCGTGCCTCAGTATGTTTCGGATATCACCACCTTATTGGCCAGACTGCAGCCGCAATCGCTCGACTGGCTGGGCACATCCATGGGCGGCTTGATTGCATTGGCTTTTTCCGCCGTGGTCGGCGCCAAGCACGCTGCCATTGCAACGGCAGATCGCAATGCATTGCCCAAGACCACCGGCCTGTCTCTGGGCAAGTTGATCCTGAACGATGTGGGGCCGGCGATTGAACTGTCTTCTATCGAACGGATTGCCGGCTATGTGGGCCTTCCGCTGCAGTTCGACTCTTTCGAGGATGCAGTCGAGCATATGAAAACCAATGCTGCGTCCTTCGGCCCGCTCAGCGATGAACAATGGGTGATGTTTACCAAGGCGTTCATGGTGCAAAAAGGCCCGATCTGGACCCAGCATTACGATTTGGCAATCGCCCAGGCCTTTGCCGGCCTCAAAGACGAAAAAATGCTCAGGGCCGGTGAGGCCATGCTGTGGCGGGCTTTTGAGGCATTGCAATGCCCGATTCTGCTGATCCGGGGCGAGCGTTCCGATTTGCTAAGTAAAGCGACAGCGGAACAGATGCAGGCGCGCAATAAGCATCTGCAAATGATCGAAATCCCTGAAACCGGCCATGCGCCTTCATTGCTGCCGCAAACACAGGTGCAGGCGGTCCGCCAGTTCCTGCTGTCCTGATCCGTGCACGTGGCCGCTTCACGCCATCAAGCTGGCAAAAGATATTTTTGCACCAGAGTGGGCGTAAAATGTCAGCAGGATGACAGGTTTATTCAGCGGCGTGCGAGCGCGCACCGGTATCGAGCAGTTATTTCCTCACAGTCCCGGCTTATAGGGACAGCTGGAGGCCACCGAACATCAATCAGCATGACAGGAAGGACCATGACAGAGTCGCTGGCATTTAAGGCAGATTTGCACTGCCACTCTACCGCATCGGATGGCGTATTGGCGCCGGCCGAGGTAGCAGCGCGCGCGCACGCCAATGGCGTGACCCTGTGGAGCCTGACCGACCACGATGAAATTAGCGGAATCCCGCAAGCCAGGCAAGCCGCTGCGTCGCTGGGCATGCAGTTTGTTTCCGGCATTGAAATCTCGGTAAGCTGGGCCGAACGCACGTTGCATGTAGTCGGGCTTAATATCGATATTGAAAACAGTCAGCTCAACCAGGGGCTGGAGCAGATTCGGCGTGATCGGGAGACGCGTGCCCGGCTGATGGCAGACAAGCTGGCTGAACTGGGCATTGCCGGATCCTATGACGGCGCACTCCGATACGCCGGTAATCCGAATTTGCTAAGCCGGACCCATTTTGCGCGCTATATGGTCGAGCAGGGATATTGCAAAACCATGCAGGAAGTATTTGATCGCTATCTGGCAGATGGCAAGCCCGCCTATGTGGCCGGCGAATGGGCGGGGCTGGATGAGGCGCTTGACTGGATTCATGCCGCCGGCGGCATTGCGGTCATTGCCCATCCCGGTCGCTATAAGTATTCACGCCGGGAGTTTACGACGCTGTTTCGCACGTTCAAACTGATGGGGGGCAGGGGGATCGAAGTGGTCACTGGTTCACATACGCCCGATCAGTACCACCAGTATGCCAATGTAGCGCGTCAGTATGGTTTTCTGGCGTCTTGCGGATCAGATTTTCATAGTCCCAAGGAAAGCCGCATGGATCTGGGCAAGCTGCCTTCCTTGCCTGGTGATCTTGTGCCTGTATGGAAAGCATTCAACTGAAATTATGAATAAAGCATTTGTCAAGGAAAAGGACGACGACGACGAGGACGATCAGAGCCCCGAGGCCGTCGCGCTGCCGCCCGGCACCCGCAATTACATGACGCGAGATGGTTACAACACATTGCGCGATGAATTGACGCACCTGATGAATGAAGAGCGGCCCGAGGTGGTCCAGATCGTTTCATGGGCTGCCTCCAATGGCGATCGCTCGGAGAACGGCGATTATCTTTATGGGAAGAAGCGACTGCGCGAAATAGATCGTCGAATCCGTTTTCTGACCAAGCGGCTGGAGATGGCCGAAGTGGTGGATCCAGGCAAGCAGCCTGATCGCGACCGGGTTTTTTTCGGCGCCCAGGTCCTCTATTGCGACGAATTAGGTGAAGAATATCGCATCACCATTGTCGGCGTCGATGAAGCCGAACCTCTGCAGGGCAAAATCAGCTGGATATCGCCCGTTGCGCGGGCGCTGCTCAAGGCTCAGGAAGGCGATACGGTTACCTTGCGCACGCCCTCAGGCGTCAAGCAACTGGAAGTGCTGGAAATTATTTATCCTGATGAGTAAGCGAGCATTGCGCATGTTCGTCCTGCGCCAGTTGTTTTTGTAGCACGGGCACGGCTTCGCGCAGGGCCGACACCAGGGTATACGGTGGATTGACAACAAACATGGCGCTGCCATACAGGCCATAGCCGTTGTCCGGCGGCCTTTTTACTGCCAGACGGACGTGCACCCAACCGGCGTCGCTGATCTTTTCCAGTTGCTTTTGCAATTCATGTACTTCTTTGCGGCGCACCAGTGGATACCAGACCGCGAAGCAGCCGGTTGCAAATTTTTTCAATCCGTCCCTTACGGCAGTGAGGGTGTGGCGATAGTCATTCTTGTCTTCATAGGACGGATCAATCAGGATAATGCCGCGTCGAGGAGCCGGCGGCAGTTGCGAGAGCAGACCGGTAAATCCGTCTTTTTCAAAGACGCTTACCTGTCTTGCCACATCCCGTGATTGCATCTGAATATTTTCATCCAGATGCGTGATTTCGGTAGGATGCAGTTCGAACAGGCGTAGTCTGTCTGCCGGACGCATCAACTGCAAAGCGATCCATGGCGAACCCGGATAGACGCTCAGGCTGCCGTGATCATTAAGCTGTTGCACGTGGTCGATGTAGTTGGCCAGCAGTGCAGGCAAATGGGGCAGATGCCACAGCCGTTCTACGCCGTCGCGAAATTCGGCGGTTTTCTCTGCCCAGGCATCGGTCAGGTCATAGACGCCGGCGCCGGCGTGCGTATCAATAACCCAATAGGGCGTATCCTTGCGATTGTAATAATCCAGGATATGCAACAGGACTGCGTGTTTGAGCACATCGGCATGATTGCCGGCATGAAAGGCGTGACGGTAACTGAACATGTGGCAGTACTTTAATAGATACCGAGATCGGCAGGAATGCGGACGAGTTCGTCCGTGAAAATGGCATCGCAGCCCCAGCCGAGCAGTTGCCGGGCCCGACGGTAATCATTAACGGTATAGGCGCAGACTTTGTAGCCAGCGGCGTGGATGCGCGCAATTGTTGGTTCGTCCAGATATTTCTGGTTCAGATTGATGGCATGGCAGCCAAGCGCTTCGAGCGTGCTTTCAAAATTGTCGGGCAGGGTGTCGATCAGAAATGCCCGTGGTATATCGGCGGCATCACGCGCAAACGCAGCCAGCGCGTCGCGAGAAAAGGATGACACCAGGGGGGCAACGCCGCCATGGGCCCACAATTGCGTGACCGCCCGGGCCACTGCAGTGCCGGTTTCCTGCTCGCGGCCAGGACATGGCTTGATTTCAATATTGCACAGCAGGTCATTTTCCAGGATGAAGCGGGCAAACTGGCTGAACGCCGGCAGTGGTTCCCCCGCATACCAGGCTGAATGCCAGCTTCCCATGTCCAGCTGGCCCAGCGTTTTGAAAGTCATGTCGGCAGCCGCGCCGGTACCGTCAGAGGTACGATCCACCGTATCATCGTGCAGTACGATCAATACGTTGTCGCCGCTGAGCTTGACGTCGAACTCCGACATGATAAAGCCATGGTCGTAGCCGCAGCGCAGGCCGGCAAGCGTGTTTTCAGGGGCGATGCAGCCGCCGCCACGATGCGCGATAACGGCGGGGTAAGGCCAGGATCCAGGGGATTTCGAAGACATGCGGGCACCAGTGGTTGTGAAATGAGGGAAACAGCAGGCATTGTCGCATGCAGGCGGGCGCAATGCACGCCGCAGCCACATGCCGGGCAATTGCCTGTATTGACGCCAAAGTTTTATTTTAAATGAAAAAGCGCTTAAAATAGGCGGTTATTCTGAATCGCTTTGCCATCAGGCGGCTTTTCGCTTTCGCATCAGACATTCATTTTGGTCGGGAACACAATGCTAGAATCCTTTC
>DATGQC010000428.1:0-9020 GCA_035304425.1 Advenella sp. | reverse complement strand
GATCGTGGCAAAGCCGGATGTCGGCGCCATTGTCGCTGGCACGGTTGCCTTTGAGGTCCCCCAGACAGTGGGCTCTTATGGCGCCTTGCTGATCGTCATATCCCTCATTGGCGCAGTAGGCGGATCACTTGCCAATCTGCTCTATCCGACATTCATGAAAGAAAAGGGATATATTCGGCCGGAGCATCGCAAGGTGCAAAGATATGATCTGCTTTTTGGGATTTTTGTGATTATCGTGCTGGATCTGGCCGTCTGGGTCATGGGGGCAGAAGTATTGCATCCACGAGGAATAACCATATCCAATTTCAACGATCTGGCGCATCTGCTTGGTCAGGTGGCAGGACGCATCGGAGAACTGGTCATCTACTTGGGCGTGTTGTGCGCCTGTTTCAGCTCAGTGATTGGCTATGCACACGGATTTCCCAAAATGGCAATGGAGTGTGTGTATTGTGTTGCTCCGGCGCGCAAGGAAAAATACAAGACTGCACCCAGCAAAGACCCTCTGTTTCGCCTCGCCTATTTCCTTGTTGCCATTTTGCCTTTGATATGGGCCATACCGGGCATGCCGGGGTTTGTGCTATTGACCATATTTGTAAATGCAGCGCAGGTTGTGCTGATGCCGTTAGTCTCCATCGGTTTGATTGTATTGATCAACCGCAAGGACCTGATGGGCGACTTGGCGGGCAATAAATTTCACACCATCATGCTTTTGTTTCTGACTGCATTGGCGATTTGGGGTTCTTACGTTACCTTCGCATCGATGCTGGGAGGGTAAGGGCAAGCGCGTCTGTCTGACATCGGGTGATGGGTGTAAACAGAAGCGGCTATCGGTTGATGTTGCCAGTGCTCTTGCGGATGACAAGCTCGTTGGGAAGTTTCACTGTCTCTGGCTTAAGTTCAGGGTTGTCGATTCGCTGCAGCAGACGTGCCACCACCAGGGTAGCCATCTTCGGTAATGGCTGTTGAATCGTTGCAAGGCCGATAGCATCCCAGCCAGCCATGGGTATATCGTCATATCCCATTACCCAAATATCATCGGGGACGCGTTTGCCGCAAGCTCGGGCGCCATCCAGAGCGCCGATGGCAATAATGTCATTTGTACAAAATACCGCATCCACATGGGGGGCGGTGTTCAGTAATGCTTGCATTGCCTCATAACCATTTTCATAATTAAAAACACTGAATCGGGAAGGAGGGCGTACAAGGCCGATAGGGTCGGCAACGTGTTTCAGTCTTTCGATAAAACCTTTTTCCCGGTCCAAAATCGTACTGGCTTCGGAAAAGCCGGTAAGTAGTCCGATCTGGCGGCGCCCGCCTTTCACAAAATAATCTGCAACGATCTGGCCGCCTTGATAGTTATCGCTGACAATCGCATCGTAGGTATGGTCCGGCAGGCTGCGGTTCAGAAATACAACCGGCTTGCGGCTGGCTATCAGCTGGTGCTGTGGTTTGGAGGACACGACCGCAGTCGCAAATATCACGCCGTCAACATCACTTTCTGCAATTGCGCTGGCCGTCGCATCGTCCAGTTCCGAGCTGGTTTCCCATATCGTTGTTCTGAAACCATGGCTTGCCAACTGGTTGACCAGCAGGTGTAAAAGAGATGGATATAAGGGATTGGTCAGGTTGGCCAGGACCACGGCAATGGCGCCGCTGCGATTGGTTTTCATCTGGCGCGCTGCCGCGTTGGGCGTATAGCCATGGTCCCGGATGACTTGCAATACATGTTCGCGCGTTTCAGTTTTGATGCTGGGGTGGTTTCTGATCACGCGTGAAACTGTGCTTTGCGATACGCCTGCGAGGCGGGCAATATCCTGGCTGGTCAGGTTTTTTTTCATTTTGAAAAAAATAATATTGTTAGTTCATGCTGAACAAATATTTGGCTTACCCGGGATCCGGTAATGGGTCTTCTGTCGTTCCTGTGAAGTGGCGTATTGCATAAGACAGGGCATGCATAGTCTGAGCGACAGTCCGGCAGTTCGACGCACCCGGCACAGCATCAATAAAAACCGCCGATCTAACAAGTATCCGCCCTTCGGGTCGGCGGCAGGCGCGTCGATGATCAATCATATGGATGCCGTGTTGCCTTTGCAGGTCTCCTTTGGGTCGTTCCAGCGGGTGAGTTGGTAGGGGCGTTCCAAGGTTCCTGGCCCTTTCAAGCATGGCTAACGTGCGCATGGCTGACTTGTTGTATGTGACGAAACGGGCAGCAGGGATGCTGTCATGCATGGGTTCTGTGTTCTGGCAGCTAAGGACGTGATCTTATAGTAACGTAAAGCGTTGGTAACGTAAACAGATAGCGCCAGGATCGTTCTTCACCGTTTCCCCGACGTGCCGGTCCAGTTCATGTCCTGAAAATATCCACGCAAGTGATCAATAAACAGACGCACCTTGTAGGGAAGATAGCGTTTACTTTGGATGACCGCATAAATATCCAGCCCTTCACATTTATAGTCGGGCAGCACCACCTGAAGCCGGCGCTGAGTAATCAATTCTTCAACCATATAGCGCGGATGCATGGAGATGCCGTAATGGCGCTGCGCCAGATGCAGTAACGACTCACCCAGGTTCGAGTTGAACGAACCGCCGACCTGAATTTTATGCAGCTTGCCATGGGCATCAGTCAATTGCCATGCGGAGGTTGGGGCCTTCAATGTGTGCAGCAGGCAGTTGTGATGTTTCAAATCGGCCGGGTGTTCTGGTTTCTTCGCTCGTTTCAGATAGTCGCTTGTCGCCACCAGTACCTGCGGCACGACGGCGATTTTGTAGGCGATCTGGCTGGTGTCCCGCAGATGAGGGGCAATTCTCACTGACAGGTCCATGTTCTCGGCAATCAGGTCGCTGCGGCCATCATCCAGTTGCATCGTGATCTGCACTTCCGGATAGGTTTCCAGGAATGCCTGGACCGCAGGCGCCAGGTGAACGGCCCCGAAAGAAGGCGGCGAGCCCACACGGATTCTGCCAGTGGGGCGTTGTACCGAGCTGCGCACCAGGTCTTTGAGTTCGGTGAGCGCCCGCGACACGCTGTCGGCATTGCGCAGCAAAATTTCACCGCTTTCGGTCAGACTGACGCGCTTGGTATTGCGCTGTAATAGTTGGGTTTCAAAGGTTTGTTCCAGCCAGGCGATTTTCTTGGAGATAACCGAGCGGCTGGTGCCGAGCCGTTCGGCAGCTTTGGTGAAGCTCAAACCTTTTGCCA
The DNA here is from genome assembly GCA_035304425.1 of Advenella sp. Classification (GTDB taxonomy): domain Bacteria; phylum Pseudomonadota; class Gammaproteobacteria; order Burkholderiales; family Burkholderiaceae_B; genus Advenella. The sequence goes on along the minus strand of DATGQC010000428.1, from coordinate 5,821 downwards.
CCTCTACAAAAACCTCTATGCATTCGACAGTGTTCATGGTTATGCGCTACCAGTGTTCGTAAATGGGAAACAGTTATTTTGCCATCTGTTTCTATGCATACGCAATCGTCATGCATAGAATGACCGTAATCTAAGACCCAGACACGGTTTGTTTCCATGACCATCCCTCATATCGATTACCACCTGTTCGGCGCCCATGTAAAGTTCGGCCCGGGTTGTGCGCAGGATTTGCGCGCCGAGCTGGCTGCACTGGCTAGCGTTCGCCCGGTAGTGCTGATGCAGCAACGGATGGCGGCCTCGGACCGTTGGGCCGCATTGCGTCACAGCCTGGATGGGTTGCAAATGCGGGTGTTTGCCCAGGTGCCGAATCATGGCAGCGTAGCGTGGGTAACCCAGGCGGCGCGCGAGATGGCCGATTTCCATCCCGACAGTATTGTGGCGCTGGGTGGCGGTAGTGTGTCCGATTCGGCCAAGGCGTTATCCATGCTGCTGGCCGAAGGCGGGGCATTAGCCGATCACGTGACCTGTTTTACGCCGCCTTCGATGGTTGAGATTCCGGTGCGGACCAAGCCTAAACTGCCCATCGTAGCGCTACCGACAACGGCCTCGGGCGCCGAGCTGACGCCCTCGTTCGGAATAAGGCAGGATGATCACAAGCTGCTTTTCTGGAATCGGCAGCTGGCCAGTCGCACGGTATTGATTGATCCGGACCTGAGTTGCAATATTCCCCTGGCGCTGATGCGATATACCGCCATGAATGGTCTGGCGCATTGCTTTGAGGGCATGTATTCGCGCAATCGATCGCCGATCTCCGATGGCATTGCACTGCAATCGATTGAGTTGTTTGCCCAGGCGCTTACCGACGCAACCCTGAGCCAGCCTGAGCAGCGCTGGCGTCTGCTGCTGGGCGGACATTTGTCGGGCATTGTGCTGTCGATGGCCAGGACCTGTCTGCATCATGCCATTTGTCATGTCATCGGCGCCAGACATAACGCGGGGCATGGACAGGTCAATACCATCATCCTGCCGCACGCGCTGCGCTTTAATGAGTCCGTCGCCGGCGCCGCTCTGGCGCCCGCGCTGGCGGTGCTTAATCGCATCGCTGGTACCAGCCATTCAACTGTTTCCGGCTGGATTTCACATGTGATTGAAAAACTGGGCCTGCCTGCGTCTCTGACAAGCCTTGGTATTGCCGCTGGCGATTTGCCGCCGATTGCCTTGCAGACCATGACAGAGCGCGGACTTGCCGTGAATCCCCGTCCGGTTACTCATGCCGATGAGGTGTTGTCCATTCTGCGACAGGCCGCTTAACACTTTTGTAGAGGAATCGTTTATGAGAATTGAACCAAAGGCCGCCAGCCTGGGCGCCACCATTTATGGCGTTGACCTGTCCATGCCATTGACCCCTGACAATCACAAGGCCATTGAACAGGCGCTGGGGCAGTATGGCGTTGTCAGCTTTCCCGAGCAGCAATTGTCTGCAAAGCAATTACGTGATTTTTCAGCGCATTTTGGCACGCTGGAAATCAACGTCGCTAATCTGTTTCATGACGAGCAGTATCCGGAAGTCATGATTCTGTCGAATATGAAAGAAAACGGCAAGCCAATCGGCCTCAGCGATGCCGGGCAGGATTGGCATACCGATATGTCCTATAGCAAAACCATTGCCTTCAGCAACGTGCTGTATGGCATCCGGATCCCTTTTCGTGATGGCAAATCATTAGGCAACACAGCCTTCTGCAACATGCATGCAGCATACGAGGGATTGCCCGAGGAAATGAAGGCAGAGCTGGCAGGCATGACTATCACGCACGACTTTAACAAGTTCTGGGACATGATGCGCCGCGAGAAGGGCAGTACGCGTCCGCCCCTGACCGAGGCGCAGCGCAGACGCAAGCCGCCGGTCTCCCATCCGGTTTTTCTCATTCACCCGATTACCGGCCGCAAGGTGCTGTATGCCAATCCGGGCTATTCCATGCGGATCAATGAGCTGCCCGAAGCACGCAGCGACGAGATTCTGCAGTTTCTGTTCAGGCATCAGGTGCAGGAAGAATATTGCTACCGCCACCAGTGGAGCCAGGGCGATGTGCTCATGTGGGACAACATCGGAACGATTCACAATGCAGTCGCAGACTATGGGCCGGATGAGCATCGCCTGATCAAGCGCTGTCAGGTCATGGCAGACAAATATTTTCCCGAGCAGTACACAAGCTGAGCTGCGCCTCTGCAGGTGGCGCTGCGTAAAAAATATAAATTTAACTGGAGACTACAATGAAGCTGATAAAAAACCTGGTCGTCGCTGTTGCTGCCGCGGTATGCCTGGCAACTGGCGTTGCCGCAGCCGCCGCCTATCCCGATCGGCCTATCCGTATGGTGCTTGGCTATTCTGCCGGCGGTCCGACAGACGTGGTGGCCCGTGTGGTAGCCAAGCACATGAGCGAATCGCTGGGCCAGCCGGTGGTCGTGGAAAACAAGCCGGGCGCCAGCGCGCATATCGCGGCTAATGACATCATGCATGCTGCGCCCGATGGTTACAAGGTGCTGGTGACTTCGCTTACCCTTAATGTGAATCCCCTGCTGTATCCGGACCGATATAACTACGAAGCGACCAAGGTATTTGAACCGGTTGCCAACTTTGTGACCTTGCCGATGGTGGTTGTGACAAACTATAAATCACCCTATAAAAATATGCAGGATTTGATTGCGGACGCCAAGACGCACCCGGGCAAGCTCACCTTCGGGTCATCCGGGTTCGGCGGATCGGCCCACCTGACGGCGGAAATGCTGGCAACACAGGCAGGTCTGGATATGGTGCATGTACCATTCAAGGGAAATGGCCCGGCATTGCAGGAAATGATTGCCGGACGCATCTCCTTTATGTTCTATCCCAGCGTAGGCATTGCCGACTATGTGGCCGACAAGCGCTTGCGGATACTGGCGGTAGGCACACGGGAGCCGCACCCGGACTTTCCGGGCGTGCCCACCCTGGAAAGCATGGGGCTGACCGGCTTTGAAGAGGCGGCATCGTTTATCGGTATGCTGGCGCCCGCAGGAACGCCTAAGGATATCGTGGCCAAGTTGAACCAGGCGGCAGTGGCAGCTCTTTCCAAGCCTGAGGTGAAAGCGCAGCTAAAGCAGCTGGGCGCGAACATTGTTGGCAATTCGCCAGAGGCCTTCCGCGAGTTCCTGATAAAAGACAAAGCCCGCTGGCAGTCTGTGATCAAGCACGGCAACGTGAAGCCGGAATGAGGCAGCAGCAGATGAAGCGCTCTGCCCTGAGTGACTGTTATTGCATCGCGCGCTTGCGGGAAAGGGCTCGAACCCGGTTGCCGCGGGGTGTATTTGATTTCTATGACGGCGGCGCCGAAGACGAAGTCACCCTCAACGACAACTGTGATGCGTTCCGCCGGGTGCGGTTGTTGCCACGCGTACTGCGCAATGTTTCCCGGGTGAATATGGCTGCACAGTTATTTGGTGCTCCCATGGGATTGCCCATGGCCGTGGCGCCAACCGGCGCGGTCGGGTTCGGCTGGCGGGGCGGCGATATTGCGCTGGCGCAGGCTGCGGCCAAACACAGCATACCGTACACGCTTTCAACGTCGGCCACGGCGTCCATCGAAGAAATTGCCGACCGGGCCCCCGGACGGCTATGGTTCCAGGCCTATATCCTGCAGGACAAACAGCGCCTTCATGCGCTGATTGACCGGGCCAAGGCGGCCGGCTACGAAGCGTTGGTCATTACGGTAGATCTGCCGGTTGGCGGCAAGCGGGAAAGAGACCTGCTCAATGGTCTGAGTTTTCCCATGAAGCTGGGATATCGCAACATCGGCCAGTTTGTCAGAAAGCCCGTATGGTCGCTGAATATGTTGCTGCGCAAACCGCCGGTGATGCCCAGTCTGCAGGGACTGGCATCGCTGCAGGTAGACAGGGCCAGAATGCAGGGAGTCGCCGGAATGAATTACGATCCGGCGTTCGACCTGGCTGCGTTGCGCCAGTTGCGGGACCGCTGGCCTGGCAGGCTGATTATCAAGGGTATTGTCAATCCGCTGGACGTTGAACCGGTTCTGGCGGTGGGCGTGGATGCGCTGGTGGTGTCCAACCACGGCGGGCGGCAGCTGGACACGGGTCTGGCTACGCTGGACGCCTTGCCCGGCATCGTGCTTGCGGTCAACCATCGGGTGCCCGTGTTGCTGGACGGCGGGATTCGCCGTGGTAGTGATGTATTCAAGGCGCTGGCGCTGGGGGCGGCAGGCGTTTTGTCGGGCCGCGCGACCCTGTTTGGTGTGCTGGCGGGCGGCTACGAAGGTGTTGACCGCGCCTTGACCATTCTGAGCGATGAACTGAGGCGAACGATGCAGCTTTGCGGCACGTCCAGTCTGGCCGATATCGATGACTCGGTGCTGGCGCAATCGTCTTTACATCGTGATAACGGAGATCGGTTGATATGAATGCAGCTATGAAACAGTGTGAGAATCAGGTGATGCTGTTTTTCCGCTGCCTGGACGAACGCCGTTACGACGCCCTGGCGGCCTTGCTGGCGCCGGATGCGATCTGGCGGCGGCAGGGCAAAGCGCTCAGGGGGCCGGAACAGGTGCAGCAGGCATTGCGGCAGCGCTCGCCAACCATGAAAATCGCGCATATCATTACAAATCTGGTATTCGATGAGTGTGCAACTGAACACTGTGCGATTCGTTGCTATATGCTGGTGATTCGGCATGAGCCCGGAGAGCCCCGCACGGGGGCTTGCCCCTTGCAAGGCATTGAGTCTATACGCAACGTGCAGATTCAAATGAAACAGGTTGCCGGCAACTGGCTGATTGCGCAACTGAGCGCAGAAGAGACGATTTTTGCAGCGAACGCGTAAAGGAAGAATGACGATGAGATGGCTTCGATACAGCCTTGATGGTAAAACCGGCTACGGAATACTAAGCGATGAGGACATGATTACCGCCGTTCGCGGAGACCCGCTGGGCTATTACGAATCCACGGCAACACGACTGCAATTGCGGGACGTGACGATTGAAGTGCCGATTGTGCCGCCCACTTTTTACTGCGTGGGCCTCAATTACGTCAAACATATCAGTACCGAAGGGTTGACGATTCCAAAGAAGCCGGACGTGGGCTATAGGGCGAATAATGCGTTGCTTGCACACGGCCAGGACGTGATCATGCCAGCAGATGCTACGCGCATCCATTACGAAGGTGAATTGGTGGTTGTGATCGGCAAGAAAGCAAAGAATATTTCAGTGCGCGAGGTCAAGGACTGCATTTTAGGCTATACCATTGGCAATGATGTGAGCGAACGCAATTGGCAGGCATCCGACCGTACATTCTGGCGCGCCAAGAACACGGACACGTTCAAACCGATGGGACCATGGATCAGTACCGAGGCGGACGTGTCTTCGATGCAGACGGTCGTAACGGTGAACGGCGTGGAAAGCACGCGCTTTGACACGGCGGACATGTTGTTTGGTGTTGAGGAATTTATCAGCACAATGAGCCGATACCTGACCCTTTATCCGGGCGATATGGTGTGGATGGGCACGGACGGTCACTCTCCGAATCTGCAGCCAGGCGATCGCGTGGATATCAGCCTGACAGGGCTGGGTATATTGAGCAATCGTTTCGTGAAAGAGGCGCTGACATGATGCAGGCGGCGTGGTATGCGGAAAATGGTCCCGCGGACCAGGTATTGCAAGTGGGGCGGCAACCGGTTCCCTGGGCGGGCGCAGGCCAGGTCCGGGTGCGGCTCGCCTGCTCGGGTGTGAACCCTTCTGATGTGAAATCACGGGCTGGCGGGCGCCCGGTACGTTGGGACCTG
>DATGQC010000427.1:0-6326 GCA_035304425.1 Advenella sp. | reverse complement strand
ATGGCCTGCAATGTTTTGATGACCGAAAATTTTTCTATCGACTCGAATACCTTGCCGCGCTTGCGCAGGCCTGCTGTATCAATGAGGGTATACAGACGACCATTGCGTTCAAACTCTATTTCAATTGCATCGCGCGTGGTGCCGGGCATATCGAAGGCGATCACCCGCTCTTCGCCCAACAGCGTATTGATAAGCGTAGATTTACCTACGTTGGGCCGCCCCACGATAGCCAGCTTCAGGCGATGGTCGGTAAACGCTTCTGGCGCAACCTCGGCGCTGTCCCCTGCGGTATCGGCTGTTGCCAGCACCTGGGCAATCTGCTCATCAGACAGTTCGACCTCGTCAGCTTGCTCGTCCGCGTCGGTCGCGGCCTCGTTCGTAGGCTGATTCGTTGCCAGCACTTCGGCCAGCGCAGTCTCGATAAGATCGACCACGCCGTCGCCATGCGCCGACGAAATCGCGTAGGGTTGGCCCAGGCCAAGCTCATGAAAATCTGCTGTGGCTACGCCCTGGTTCATACCTTCGGCCTTGTTCACTGCCAGAAAAACATGCGCCCGAGTCTTGCGCAGCAGGCGGGCAATTTCATGATCGTGCGCATTGACCCCGGCGCGCGCATCAACCAGGAATATCACGACATCGGATTCAGAGATAGCCAGGCTGGTCTGCCTGGCCATTTCCATCAGGATGCCGCTCTTGGCAACGGGCTCGAAACCGCCGGTGTCCACGACCAGGAATGGAATATCGCCAACCCGGCCTTCGCCGTAGTGCCGGTCGCGTGTAAGCCCGGCATAGTCGGCCACCAGCGCCGCCCGGGAACGCGTCAGGCGGTTGAACAGGGTTGACTTGCCCACATTGGGCCGGCCAACCAGCGATACCACAGGCTTAAAAGAAACAGTACTCAACGTGCACCAAGCATAACAAGATTACCCGCACCGGTTTGCACCAGGATTCCCTGGGCGGTGGCGGTCAGCGGCGATAGCATCGGATCGCCGCCAAATTCGGATCTGCCAAGCAGATGCCCATCGGCATCGGACAGATAATGTATATAGCCTTCGTAATCACCAACAGCGACAACATTACCGTTGGAGACCGCGTTGGTCAGGCCACGGTTTTTCAGAACCTGATTGATCCATTGCTGCTGGCCGTTACCCAATGCCATGCGTACGACTTCACCGTGAATGCCGGTGGCATACAGTGAATTATTGTTCAATGTAACGCCGGTCGCACTGGAAAACGGTTGCGACCACAGCGCCTGTCCGTCACCGCGGTCAGGCGTGTAGCAACCAGCGTTGCCCTGGTAAGTGGCCACACATAAGCCATTGCCTACCAGCACAGGCGCACCCACAACGTCGGTGACGCTATCGAGGTCGGTCACGCCGCGAATAGGCCCCGCCAGGATATCCCACTGCAATCTGCCGGTTTTCAAGTCCAGCGCAACCAGACGGCCGCTGGGAACAGCAACCAGGACATTGCCCTTGTCAATAATCATGCGCGAAACGGCGCGCAGCGCCAGCGCCGCATTGGTGCGCTGATAATTCCACAACAACTCGCCGCTGCCTGCATCAAAACCCTGGACCCGATAGTCGTCGGCCCGCACCACCACAACGCCCTGCCCGACGGCTGGCGGCGTTGACACTCGTGTGCTGGCTTTGGCAGTCCACAACGGTTTGCCGGCCATATCCAGCGCGGTAATCTTGCCGTCCGGAGCAGCAACAACGGCAATATTGCCATCTGTTCCCACGCCAGCAGATAAGGCCTCGCCTACCGAGGTTTTCCACTGAATGGCGCCGTTGGACAGCGCGACCCGGGCCACGGAGCCATCCGGCGTTGCCGCAAATACACTGTCACCCGCTACCGCAGGCGCGAACCCGACACCGCTGCCTGAACCGATTGAGGCGCTCCAGGCCGCAGCGGGCACCGTGGTCTGAGTATATTCGGTCAGATCAACCGGCTCGAATTGCGACGGAGTCTCAAACAGGCTGCAGCCGCCCAGCGCCAGCGCACCAACCAGCACCGTAAGTTTCATAAAACGACGAGGCGTATGTTGAAACATCATGATTATTCTCCACCTAAAGCACTGATTTTCAATTGAATCGTGTTCACATATGCGGGCGCTAACTGCTGGCCGGAAAGCGCTGCTTTCCATGCCGCAACGGCCTCCTGCTTCTTGCCCTGGGCAATCAGCACATCGCCTTTGCGATCATCGTAAAGGGCCTTGAACGCCTCGGGCGGGTTATTCAATTGCGCCAGCGCCTCGTCAAATTTCTTCTGATCAGCATAAACGCTGGCCAGACGCAACTTCGCCACAGGTAACAGCTCAGGGAAATCGCTGCCACGCCCGGCCAGCCAGGTCAACTCCTGCTGCGCCTGCTCATAGTGGCCGCCACGAACATAAAAATCGGCAGCAAGCAACGCGCCCCGGGCCGCGTAGGCTGTATCGCCATAGCTCTTCTTGAGCTCAGCCGCGGCCTGATCCAGCCTGGCCTGACTGTCTGCGTCGGCAGACACGGCGGAGGTTTGGACGATTTCATAATAGCCAAGCGCCTGCTTGACCTGCGAGGACTGATACCAATTCCAGCCGTACCACGCCAGTATGCCCAGCATGACGACAATAATAGCGGTCAGAATTGTGTTGCCGAAACGATCCCACCACCCCTTCAGCGTGTCGATCTTTTCCTGTTCTTCAAGGTCAAAAGCCATATTCTTCAACTATCCTTTACTGATTTTCAAGCCGATCGCGTAACGAGACTGCCTGCTGTTGATTGTTAATATATTTACCGGGCCTGGAGTTTATCCAGCAATGCGCTTGCCAGCTCGCTTTGCGCCACGCTAAATTGCGCTGCGGTGGCATCCTGCGCATCTGCACGCAAAAACTTCACGGAAGCCGTATGTTCAGCCATTTCGGTTTCCCCCAAGATTACCGCAAGACGGGCGCCGCTGGCATCGGCCCGTTTAAATTGCGATTTGAATGAGCCTGCGCCAGGATGCACAATACAGCGCACGCCAAGGTCTCTGACCGATTCAGCCAAGGCAGCCGCTGCGCGAGCCGATTGCGCATCGCTATGGACGAAATATACATCACATTCGGGCGTAGCCTGCACTTTCGCATCCTCCAGCCACAACGCAAGCAATCGTTCCAGTCCGATGGCAAAACCGATCGCTGGCGCCGTTTTACCACCCAGCAGATCAAACAGGCCATCATAACGCCCGCCCCCGCAGACGGTTCCCTGGGCGCCTAGCCTGTCGGTTACCCATTCAAAGACCGTCAAATTATAATAATCGAGCCCGCGCACCAATCGCGGATTCAGCGTATAAGCGATACCTGCGTCATCCAGTCGCTGGCATATGGCATCAAAGTGGGCTCTGGATTCGCTGCCCAGGAAATCAAACAGCTTGGGCGCGTCATTGGCCATCTGCTGCATCGCCGGGTTTTTTGTATCCAGCACCCGCAGGGGGTTGCTGTACATACGCCGCTGTCCGTCCGCATCCAGTACCGCTTTATGCTTTTCCAGGTGAGCGATCAGCGCCTCCCGGTGCGCCCGTCGTTCTTCCAGTTGCCCAAGCGAGTTCAACTCCAGCCGGATATCGTTGATACCCAGTTGCTTCCACAAGCGCGCCAGCATGATGATCTGTTCGGCATCGATATCGGGCCCCGGGAAACCCAGGGCCTCGACGGAAATCTGATGAAATTGGCGGTAGCGTCCCTTCTGCGGTCGTTCGTGGCGAAATACAGGCCCCATGGTATACAGGCGCTGCGCACGGTCATACAACATATTGTGTTCAATTGCAGCGCGCACAATACCCGCAGTAAATTCGGGCCGCATCGTCATGAGTTCCTGCCTGTCGGCCGACATGCTGAAGGTATACATTTCCTTCTCGACAATATCGGTGACCTCGCCGATGCCACGGGCGAACAGACGGGTCTGCTCCAGGACGGGGGTGCGTACATTCTGATAGCCGTACAAGCTCAGCCACTGCCGGAGCATGGCTTCCAGTTGCTCCCAGTGGGCCGACTGACCCGGCAGGATGTCGTTCATTCCGCGTAAAGCTGTGACCTTCTGGAATGCGGTTGTGTTACTCAAAATAGTTACTCTTATCGGTTCAAATTATTACTGTTCTGTCCGGAAATGTCCGGACCCGGTGCGCCATAACGCTTGTGAACGTAATCACGCACGATTTGCTGGAATTCTTCGGCAATCGCATCGCCCTTCAGGGTAACGCTGCGCTGGCCATCAATAAAGACCGGGGCTGACGGGACCTCTCCGGTACCCGGCAGACTGATGCCGATATCGGCGTGACGGCTTTCTCCAGGCCCATTCACCACGCAACCCATGACCGCAACATTCATGGTTTCCACGCCAGGGTACTGCGCCTTCCATACCGGCATCTGCCGACGCAAGTACGCCTGAATGCTATCGGCCAATTCCTGGAAATAGGTACTGCTGGTGCGTCCGCAGCCCGGGCATGCCACGACCATGGGAGTAAACGCCCGCAGGCCCATGGTTTGCAGTATTTCCTGCGCCACGATCACTTCCCGGGTACGATCCCCCCCTGGTTCAGGCGTAAGAGAAATACGAATCGTATCACCGATTCCCTCCTGAAGCAGTACGGACAATGCGGCTGTCGAAGCGACAATGCCCTTGCTGCCCATGCCTGCCTCGGTCAGGCCCAGATGCAATGGGTAATCACAGCGGGCAGACAGACTCCTGTATACCGAAATCAGATCCTGGACATGGCTGACCTTACAGGACAGGATGATGGCATCGCCTGCCAGGCCAAGTTCTTCGGCGCGGGCGGCGTTAGTAATGGCAGACACGACCAGCGCCTCCCGCATGACAGCCGATGCGTCCCAGGGAACGCTGCGCCGACTGTTGTCATCCATCATGCGCGCCATGAGCTCGTGATCCAGGCTGCCCCAATTTACGCCGATGCGTACCGGCTTTTCATAGCGGCAGGCCACTTCGATCATCTGCGCGAAATTATCGTCGCGTTTTTTGCCGCCCCCCATATTGCCTGGATTGATGCGATATTTGGAGAGGGCCTGTGCGCACTCTGGAAACTGAGTAAGCAGCTTGTGTCCGTTATAGTGGAAATCGCCCACCAGTGGCACTGAAACGCCCATGCGATCCAGTTGCTCGCGGATTGCCGGCACTTCCTTGGCCGCCTCAGGCGTATTGACGGTAATGCGGACCATCTCGGAACCGGCCTGCGCCAGGTCCTTGACCTGTATCGCGGTTGCAATCGGATCGGCCGTGTCGGTATTGGTCATGGACTGCACCACGACAGGCGCCCCACCGCCAATCCGGACCTGTTGGGCGCCCCATACGACACGCGCCCCGCGCGTCGGACGACGGGGCAACTGGCCAATAGGAAACGGCGATTGTTCAACGATGGTCATGGTAGTGTCAGTCTTAAAACAGAATGGTGTTGCCGTGATCGGGTCAGCGCACTGCACCGACAACAGCGACACCCTGGAATCAGTTATTCAAACCAGTGCTGCAGGCTTTCGAGACCCAGATCCTGCAAGGTGTACCAGCCGCGGGTAAAACCGTAGACGGCAATAACAACCAGCACGAGCAGGATGACAAAAAGCCACAAGCCTGTACCACTGGAGCGCCCGGACCGGGAATAACTATCCCGGATTTCATAATCGGTGCTGCGTTTCAGATTGATATTGGTCGGGGTTGCAGAAACAGCATGCTGGCCGCCCTCGATGCCGGGCTGCTGGCCCAGCAAGTGCAACAATGGCTGTTCGTCCGCTTCCAATACCTGCGCATATTTTTTGACCATGCCACGCAACATGAACCCGTTGGGCAATGAGGCCCAGTTCTGACTTTCCAACGCGCGCAACTGAGTTTCGGAAAACTTGATGCGATTGGAGATTTCTGCCAGCGTCAAACCCCGGGCAGCCCTTAGCGTTGCGAGCGTTTGACCCAGCGATTGTACGGGGGCCGATTCTTCACGGGGGATATCAGCGGCAATGTCTGTTTCGTTGGTCATGAAGAAATCTCGGTAATGGGAATGGATTTGAAGGCCTGCATGCGTTCGCTGATGCGGGTACGGTCTTTAACGTCGCCCGCGAGCTGTCCACAGGCGGCATCAATATCTTCACCTCGGGTTTTACGCACCGTGGTAATCACGCCCTGATCCACCAGCAAGCTGGAGAACTGGCGAATACGTGCATTGCTGGATCGCTTCAGACCGGACTCGGGAAACGGATTGAACGGAATCAGATTCAGCTTGCACTTGACCTGGCGCGTGATATCCACCAGTTGCCGGGCATGTTCATCCGAATCATTCACGCCATCGAGCATAACGTATTCGAA
>DATGQC010000426.1:0-3058 GCA_035304425.1 Advenella sp. | reverse complement strand
AAGCCGCAGAAGCTGGATAATACACTGGCATTCATGTTTGAAAGCCGTTACCGCTTCGTGCCCACACAGTTTGCCATGCAGGGGCCCGAGCTGGAGAAAAATTATATTGATTGCTGGATGGGGTTGAAAGACCGGTTCGAGCGTTAAGGGGGAGCCGCTGGCCGACTACGGCAGCTACCGTTTTCCCGCGCAAGTGCGTTTCATGTTAATTTACGATGAAGTTCATTGCTGTATTTCTATATACCAAGGAGACAAGCCATGGCTAAAAGTACGAAAGACGACGCAAACCAGAGTGCGGGCAACCCTTTTGCTGAACTGAGCAGAATGTATGAACAGTTTCAGGTGCCGGGACTGGACCTGTCTGCGATCGCAGATGCGCGGCGCAAGGACGTGGAGGCGTTAGTGCAGGCCAACAAGGCTGTGTATGATGGCATGCAGGCGCTTGCCGCCAAGCAGGCCGAGATGTTCCGGCAGGCAATGGCCGATATCCAGGGGGCCGTTGGCACGACCGGCGCCAATCCTGCTGCGCAAACCGAGTTGGCGCGCAAGGCCTACGAAAAAGCACTGGTTGATATGAAAGAGCTGGCCGAGATTGCGCGCCAATCCCAGGCCGACGCAATGGCCAGCATCAGTGATCGGGCGGCCCAGCATTTGCAGGAAATTCGCGAGATGGTCAAAAAGCAATCAGGATAAGTTTTTCTGTGATGGCGAGTGTCGTCCGGACAATGCTTAGTGCCCGCGTCGCCGGCCCCGGACGCGGGCATCTGTTATACCCGATCAGCGTTGTTCAGTTGTAAGCATGCGGCGCCTGATTACCTGAGGGGGGTGACCCGTCCAGCGGATGAATGCACGACGCATGCGCTCCTGGGTGCCAAACCCGACAGCGGTGGCAATCTGCTGGATATTGCCGGCTCCCGACTCCAGTCGGATACGGGCCGCTTCTATCCGTAAACGCTCGATCGCGCGTGCCGGCGTTTCTCCGGTTTCGGCCTTGAACATTCTGCTGAACTGACGCACACTCAGACACGCAATGGCAGCCAGCTGTTCCATATCCCGTATCTCGCTCAGATGCTGTTGCGCATAATCAAGCGCTTTTCTGATGCGCGCCGTTTCAGGCTCCATCTGCAAAATGGGCGAAAACTGCGACTGGCCGCCGGCACGCCTTTGGGATACGACCATGTGCTGCGCTACCTCACGTGAGACGGCGCTGCCGCAGTCGTATTCAATCAGAGCCAACGCCAGGTCGATGCCGCTTGTAATGCCAGCGGAGGTCCAGATATTGCCGTCGCGTACGAAGATGCGATCACCGTCCATGCGCACTTGCGGAAATGCTTTCTGCATGCGTGCGACTTGCTGCCAATGCGTCGTTGCGCGTTTCTGGTTCAGAAGCCCCAATTGCGCAAGAATAAAGGCGCCGGTACAGACACTGGCGATACGCCGCGATTTTGCTGCCGCATCGGCAAGCCGCTGCAGCGCTGTTTCATTTTCAAGCAATGCGCCAACGCCCTGACCGCCGCACACAATCAGCGTATCGGGTGTCTGGTGTTCCAGCTTTTCGGTCAGCACGCTCACACCGCCGGAACTGGCGATGGCGCCCCCGGTGGCCGACAGCAAGGCAGTTGTATAGGGCGAGGGGACCTGGCGCGTCCCCGCGATCTGGAACGCCGTATGCGGGCCGGAAAGATCAAGTAGCTGGAAGTCCGGGAAGACGTAAAAAGCGATATTCATTATGGCCGAAAAGGTTGGAAATATGGCATTCAGGACAATTATAGCTGCGTTAGACTGCACTCATCACGATCCTTTACGTTTTTGGAGAACGCCATGCTCGAGCCCGAAGTCCGACCTATTCGCATTGTCATACCGCTTTATCAGGGTGTCACCCAACTGGATTTCACCGGTCCGCATCAGTTCTTTTCACGCCTGCCGGACACGGAAACCATTGTGGCATCCGTCGGCGCCCAGCCTGTCAGTGCCGACGGGCTGATTTTTGCCGGCGTGCATGATCTGGCACAGGTGGACCGCTGTGATGTCCTGTGCGTGCCGGGGGGCGCCGGCTGCACTAACGCCATGGCGTCTGGCGACTATATGGACAGCATCCGGCGTCTGGCGCGCGGAGCCAGATATGTGACCTCGGTGTGTACGGGATCATTGATCCTGGGCGCGGCTGGCCTGCTCAAAGGCAAGCGCGCAGCATGCCACTGGGCGTGGCGTGACCAGTTGCCTGCCTTTGGCGCCATTGCCGATGAAGGCAGGGTAGTCCAGGACGGCAATATCATCACGGGAGGCGGCGTTACCGCCGGAATCGATTTTGCGCTGACGGTGATCAGCGAATTATTTGACGCACGCATCGCGCAAATGATTCAGCTAGGACTGGAGTATGCGCCGCAGCCGCCGTTTGAGGCCGGCAGGCCCGAACTGGCTCCTGCTGCGGTGCTGGAAGAAGTGACCCGGCGCATGTCGGCCAGCATGGCGGATCGCCGCTCCCAGATAAGCCAGGCGGCACAGCGCCTGACATAGCAATAGCAGGCCGCAACGCAACGTCATTTTATAATCATCACGTCCGTGATATATTGCAGGCATTACAAAGTGTGACCAAAATATATCGGGAACGTGATGCCTGTGTTCGAGTCAAAAATCCGCGCCGCTGTGTCTGTCCTTGGATGGGCTCTCTTGTATTGGGCGGCGGCCTATATTTCCCTGATGCTGGATGATCCGCTCTCGCACGTGGGTTTTGTCTGGTTTCCCGCCGGCATTGGCGTTGCCGCTTTTCTGATCGGCGAATATCGCCGCTGGCCCTGGCTGTTGGCGGCGTTTTTTGTTGCCCACCTGATCGCGGACATTAATTTCGGTCATGATATTTCCATCGCCGTGGTGCTGGCGATTATCACGCTGGCCTCGGATATGGTCACCGCCTGGATCGTGTGCCGCTATGCACAGAACAAAGACGGTTTGCAGATTATTTTGCGCTGGATTGTTGCCACATTCGCCGTCAGCGCGATCGCCGCGGTATTGAGTGCAGGTTGGCTGACATTGGTTGATGATGCGCCCTTTGATGAAC
>DATGQC010000425.1:0-21887 GCA_035304425.1 Advenella sp. | reverse complement strand
GAGAAGCAGACTTGCCACATTGTGGTCAAAGTCGGCGCATAAGGAGTCACAATGGGTCAGAAAATTCACCCTACCGGGTTCCGTCTCGCAGTTAACCGTAACTGGAGCTCACGCTGGTACGCTGACGATAAAGACTACGGCACCATGCTGGCCGAAGACGTCCGCGTTCGCGAGTACCTGAAACGGAAACTGAAAAACGCATCCGTTGGTCGCGTTCTTATCGAGCGTCCTGCAAAAAATGCACGGATCACTGTATTTTCTGCGCGTCCCGGTGTTGTCATCGGTAAACGCGGCGAGGATATCGAGAGCCTGAAGTCAGACCTGCAGCGCCTGATGGGCGTGCCGGTTCACGTTAATATCGAAGAAATTCGCAAGCCTGAAACCGATGCTCAGCTGATCGCTGATTCTATCGCTCAGCAGCTGGAAAAACGGATCATGTTCCGTCGCGCCATGAAACGCGCGATGCAGAACGCCATGCGCCTGGGTGCGCAAGGCATCAAGATCATGTCCGCCGGCCGTCTGAACGGTATCGAAATTGCCCGTACCGAATGGTATCGTGAAGGTCGTGTGCCTCTGCACACCCTGCGCGCCATCATCGATTACGGCACCTCTGAAGCACAGACGACCTACGGTATTATTGGTATCAAAGTCTGGGTCTACAAAGGTGATCTGCTGCCAAACGGCGAAATGCCTGCTGAAGTGGCTGCTGCTCCTCGTGAAGATGAGCGTCGTCCTCGTCGTCCTCGCGGTGACCGTCCTGATGGACAGCGTCGTCCAGGCGGCCGTGGCCGCAGCAGTGGTCGCAAGGCAGGTGATGCTGCAGCGCCAGCCGCAGCAACTGCGACAGAAGGAGAATAATTATGTTGTCACCAGCACGCAGGAAATACCGTAAAGAGCAGAAAGGCCGCAATACCGGCCTGGCTACTCGCGGTACCAATGTAAACTTTGGCGACTTCGGTCTGAAAGCTACTGGTCGCGGTCGTCTGACTGCTCGCCAGATTGAGGCAGCCCGTCGTGCCATGACCCGTCACATCAAACGTGGCGGTCGTATCTGGATCCGAATTTTCCCAGACAAGCCGATCTCTCAGAAGCCTGCTGAGGTTCGTATGGGTAACGGTAAAGGTAACCCGGAGTACTGGGTAGCCGAGATCCAGCCTGGTAAAGTATTGTACGAAATGGACGGCGTCAGCGAAGAGCTGGCACGTGAGGCGTTCCGACTGGCAGCAGCCAAGCTGCCAATCTCGACAACGTTTGTCACACGTCACTTCGGCGCATAAGGAGAGATTCATGAAAGCAAGTGAACTCCGTTCGAAAGAGACGACCGAGCTGTCCAAAGAGCTCGAAAGCCTGTTGAGGGCGCAATTTAGCCTGCGTATGCAGCGCGCGACTCAGCAGCTGTCCAACACCAGTCAGTTATTGAAAGTGCGTCGCGACATTGCGCGCGTTCGCACCGTCATGACTGAAAAAGCTGCAGGTAAGTAATATGAGCGAAACAACGCAAACGACACCCGCAAAGCGTCAGCGTACCCTGATCGGTAAAGTGGTTAGCAACAAGATGGACAAATCCGTTGTCGTTCTGGTAGAACGTCGCGTGAAACACCCCATCTACGGCAAAATCGTGGTCCGTTCAAACAAGTACAAAGCGCATGACGAATCCAATGAGATCAACGAAGGCGACACAGTAGAAATTGCTGAAGGCCGTCCTATTTCACGCAGCAAATCGTGGAGTGTCGTTCGTCTTATTGAGGCAGCACGCGTCATCTGATGCTTCGCCGGCGCTAGCCATGTCACGGGCCTGAGCGTTTCGCAGGGCTGTGGCGGCACAGATTGCCGGCATGCGAAGAAGAAGTACCAAAGCCACCCTTTTTTACAGGGTGGCTTTTTTTGCCTTTATCAGATCTGATTCGCTGGCGCAGCTTGCTTATGATGATGAGAGACCTGTTTCGTTCGGGTCCGCTCAGATGATGCCAGCCCGGTCGTGATGGGACGATAAGTTACCTACTGCGCCGCCCGCCCTGCACATTCCGACCAGGCGACGGTCGAACATGCTATAAGGCGCGCTCGCTATCAGGATATGTCATATTGGTTTAATCTTCCTATGTGAAAATTTATATGACTTTATATTACAATAAGTAACTCAATTGCTTGGGTAGTTAGCTTAGGCGGTTAAGTAGGCAGTTATTAAGTCGATCGTTAGTCAGGTAGTCAGGTAGTTAGGTGGTTAGGTAGTTAGGTAGTTAGGTAGTTAGGTAGTGAGTGTGGTGTGATGATGGTGGACATGTACTTTGATGGACAGGTGCTGACCTGGCCTGGCGTGGGAAGATTCAAGGCAACGACCGGGAATCTGGGGTATCAACGGCCGACGTATCAATGCGTCGCGGACCTGGGGCCTGTTCCCGAGGGGCTCTACAAGGTACTGATTAGCATGCTTGGAACCGCCAGGGACGATGGCACAGGGCGATGCAACTTATCTGCCGCCTGGGGCATCCAGACGATCCCGCGAGGAGCGGCAGCGAAAGACTGCGAACCCTACTGGGCCAATTGGGGCCACAATCGAGTCCGCATGGAGCCCGCTGATATCCGAACAAAGAATGCCTGCAACCCAAGGCGTGGCGGCTTCTATCTGCATGATTCAACCAAGGGATACAGCCATGGCTGTATAGAAATAGCATCGACCTTTTTCCCCGTATTGAAAGCGCGTGCCGGAAGATTAAATCGAACACATCTGATCCTGCAGGTCAAATATGTTTCTGATCGAATAACGTATGGAGGTACGCGTGCTCAATAAACGTTCAGCCCTGTTGCTTGCCGTGCTGCTGCTGGGCGCGCCGTTCTCGCCGACGGGCGCGCAAGAGATTGGTTTCGAAAATACGCTGTCTTCCTGCATAACAGCGACGGTACAGACGTCGAAAACAAAATCAGCAATGGTGCGCAGGAGCGTCCGGCTGCAGAAACGTCAATCTATCAGCGAGTGTGGTTGCACCTCGGCGCTGGTTTCATATACCAGTTTCGTCAGACGCGATGGCGCCATGAAACCCATTCGGAAGGGCGCGATAAACATGAAAGGGAATGAAGACAAAATCCTCAACTTGACCATTGAGAACGATCAGGCAAAATTTCAATCCCTATTGATCAGACTCAGTTGCGCCGGTGCATGACAGGTGCGACAGCCAGCTTGTTATTCTGAGCATGGCGGCATTTCCGGACACGTTGCCACCAAATGAACGCTCTTTTAACGTCATGACCGGCTGCGAGCGCGGCCGCCAGGGCGGGCGCCTATGGTGCTGAATTCATTGTCCACGACTGCTCCCAGGCAACTGGCCATCGTCACCGTGCGAGTCCAGTGGTTCCCAGTTTTCTCTCCAGCCCGAAACGCCACACGTCGTACACCGGTCAGCAGCACCGCAACGGCCGGTCAGCGGGCGGTGGCGTCACAATTTGATCATCGGTCGCCAGCAGGCGTAATGTGTAGCAGCCTGTCGGCTTAGCGCAGCCTGCTCATATGTGCGCGGCCAACCTGCATGCACGAGCTAACCGCCTGCATCACGGTTCACTGTACGGCTAAAAAAATGACCTCCGCCAAGGGTGCGGCTCAGACTGTGAGCCGACTCCAGCAATACCGGTTTCCATTGCGCAACGTTCTCTTCGATGAAGCGCGTGGCCGGCCCGGAGATAGCCAATGCTCCTTTGAGACCGTCGTTGGTGAATACGGGAGCGGCCAGCGCGGCAATTTCTTCCTCGCGTTCGCCGATGGAAAACAGCACATTGGGGGCAGGGATCTGCTCCAGCGGTTTATTGTAGTCAAGCAATATGCGGCCCGCAGCGCCCTTGTCCAGGGGCAATAGTTCTCCTTGTCTGACATGATCACGGATGCCCTTGTTCGAGTCGGCGCGATACAGACAAACGCGCAGATCGCCATCCTGGGTGAAAAACGACGCGCCTTCACCTGTAATGGATACCAGCCGGTCCAGGGCAGGAGGCACATGCTGATCCAGGTTCAGCGAAGTCGTGTAGACATGCGCCCAATTGAGCACCCGGGCGCCGAGTTGGTATTGGCCATTATCCAGGCGGGTGACGCAATGATATTGAGTCAGTGTGACCAGTTGTCGCAACAAGGTGCTTTTGTAAAGTCCGGTGCGAAGCGACAGCTCATGCAGGGATACATAGGGCTCGTCCGGCTTGAACGCGTTAAGGATCGCGAGCGCGCGTTCGACGGCAGAGACAGGTTCACTTTTATTCATGGTTGGTAAATACCCTAGGTTTGAATTAGGCTCTCATCATGTTATAAATTCTATTAGACGTAAATGCATTCTGTCAAGCAGAATTTTAGAAAAAATTAAGGAGAGATAATGCGGACTTTGAACCTGACCCTGATCTGGCTGACCATGGCCTGTGCTGCGCTTTTCGGTTTGTCGGCACAAGCCGAATCAGTGGAGGCGTACCCCGACAAACTCATCAAGCTGGTTGCGCCCTATCCCCCTGGCGGGGCAACAGACATGTTCGCTCGTCTGGTTGCCTATAACCTGCAGAAAGCATGGGGTGAAAGCGTTGTTGTGGAAAACAAGCCGGGCGCCTCGGGCGTGATCGGCGCCGACAGCGTGTCGCGTGCGGCGCCTGATGGCCATACGCTCGTGGTGGGAGCCGTATCGCTGCATACTATTCTGCCGTCATTGCTGGACAATATGCATAAAGCACAAGAGAGACTGACGCCTGTGACGACGCTGGCCAACTTGCCTTCTTATGTGGTTGTGCCTGCATCGAGTCCGGCTAAGACCATTGATGATCTGATCAAAATGATCCGTGAATCCCCTGGCAAATACACCTATGGTTCGGCAGGGCCTGGTACATCACAACACGTTTTCCCGGAGTTGTTCAAGCAAGAGGCCAAACTCGATATTCTTCACGTTCCTTATAAGGGCAGTGGTGCAATGGTCGTGGATCTGCTGGCCGGGCGTATCGACATGGTCATTGAGCAGGGTCCGGCAGTGTTGAGCCATATCCGAAGCGGCAAGCTGCGCGCGCTTGCTGCGACCACAAAAAAACGGACCGAAGAACTGCCCGACGTCCCCACGCTGGATGAAGGCGCGCTGCCCGGCTTTGAAGCCAATACGTGGTTCGCTATCTATGCGCCCAAGGGCACGCCAGCGCCCATCATTGAGAAATTGAATAAACAGGTCGGCGTGATGCTGAAAGATCCGGAGGTCATTGCCAAGTTGCGAGCGCAAGGCGCAGTACCCATGCACGAGAGTGTTGCGCAACTGAAAGAGCTGGAGAAGGTGGATACCGCCAAATGGCTGGCCGTGATCAAGGCCGGTGGAATCAAAATCAATTGAATGCTACGCGCGTTGGAACCCAAATGAAGGCACAAAACACAACTGAAATTCGCCCGGACTACAGGGACAAGGTATCGGGTAAAGCGCTCTATGTAACCGATATGGTTTTACCGGAGATGGCCTACGCCCGGATCATCAGGAGTCCTCATCCCCATGCGCGGATCCTCGCCATCGAATGCAGTGAAGCCAAAGCCATTACTGGCGTGCTGGGCGTATTTAGCGGGCAGGATTTGACGCCGCAACTATGTACAACGATGCGCTGGGGCCTGTACTTCAACGACCGTCCTGTTATCGCCACCGATGTCGTCCGTTATGCCGGCGAACCTGTGGCGGTGGTCATTGCTGAGTCCGAGGCTATCGCGGAAGACGCGATGGAACTGATCGATATCGAATACCAGGTGCTGCCTTTTGTGACAGAAGGCAAGGCGGCGCTGGCAGCCGATGCGCCGCTGGTTCATGAAAAATTCGATGTGCTGAATGACTTTTATTTTCGTGGCGGGCCCAAACCTGTCGAAGGCACCAACATTTGTCATTTATACGAATATGAGCAGGGCCAGGTCGATGAGGCGTTTGAAAACGCGAGCAAAGTGATAGAAGACGATTACGTTTTCCCTGGTATTTATCACTATGCCATGGAACCACATGCCGTTATTGCCCATTATCACGACCATGGACTTGAACTCTGGAGCAACGGGCAAACGCCCACGGCTATCCAGCGCGTCTGCTCGGAAGTCTTTGGTCTGCCCATTGCAAAGGTGCGTGTGCATACGCCGTACGTTGGCGGGGGCTTTGGCGGCAAGGCGTCGGTGAAGCTGGATCCGCTGGCCGCAGTCTTGTCCCGATTCGTCAGGCGTCCGGTCAAGTTGCAGTTAAGCCTCATGGAATCCATGCAAACCTGCCGCCGCGTGGACACGGTGATTACGATTAAAACAGCAGTGGACCGGGACGGAAAGTTGACTGCGCGCAGCATTGACGTCGTGGCCAACTGCGGCGCTTATGCCGATACAGGTCCTGCCATTGCGACCAAGGCGGCGATTCGCGCAATCGGGCCGTATGTTTTCCCGAATCTGCGTCTGCGTTCTCGTGCCGTCTACACGAATACCGTGCCAGCAGCGTCGTTCCGGTCAATTGGCGGCCCGCAGGCGGTCTGGGCCTGCGAATCGCAGATTGACGATATGGCGCACGCGATTGGAATGGATCCGGTCGAGTTCCGCAGGCGCAATCTGGCGCCCCGGCATGGCGTTATCAAGTCCGATCTGCGGCCTATCGACGTCGACGTGGGTGACGAACTGGCGCACGCGCTGGCGCTGATGGAATCAATGAGCGATCGGGGCGAAACGAGCAAACTGCGTGGCGTTGCTGTGGCTGCAACGGACCCCGGTATCCTTCCGGTTGGAGGCGCAATCGTACGGCTGTCATCCGATGGCCATATTACGGTTTCTGCCACCACTGCAGAGATCGGTCAGGGCGCCCGTGGCGTGCAGCGGCTCATAGCGGCACGCGCCCTGGGCCAGCCGCTAGAGAATGTCACGGTGCAGGAACCGGACACGCAGGCGGCGCCCTACGATTGGGGCACCGGCGCGAGTCGTTCCACTGTCATTATCGGACTGGCAATCGAAGATGCCGCGCGGCAAATCCGGGCGCAAATACAGGAGGCTGGCAGTCTTGCGCTGGGCGTAGCGTGCCAAGCCGTGCAGATTGTCGAAGGCGGCGTGCAAATCGCCGGCGAATTTCTTTCATTCAAGGAATTATTACGCCGTTTCCAGGGACTGACAGCCGGCGAGTTCGCGGCGATTGGGCGGGTCACGCCCTACAGCAAGGACGGCGCCCTGAAACAGGCCCCGCTATTTTGGGAGACGGCGGCGGGCGTGTGCGAAATCTCGGTCGATGAAGAGACAGGTCAAATCGCTGTAGACAATCTGACGCTGTGCGCCGATGTCGGTAAAGTCCTGAACATGAAAAGCGCAGAAGGTCAGGACGAAGGTGCGGCGATGATGGGTCTTGGCCATACGTTAACCGAACAGTATGTGTACGAAGATGGCCAGATAATCAACGGTTCGGCTTTTGATTACAAGGTGCCCACGATCGATCAGGTGCCCAGGATGCATGCTCATTTCATCGAAAACGAAGACGGCCCCGGCCCGTTCGGCTCCAGGGGGATGGGGGAAGGTTCGATTCTGCCGATCGCCCCTGCAGTGGCTAATGCGATCCGGACAAAATATGGCGTGCGCATACGGTCTTTACCTCTGACTCCGGAAAAAGTCTGGCGCGCAATTCACTTACAAAAGGAAGGTGGCAATGAAGTTTGAAACAAAAACAAGCGTCGATACGAACAGAGATGCATTGTGGGCCTTATTGTTCGATGTGACGCGCATAGCCGGACTGATACCCGGCTGCAGCGATGTAGAGGAACACGATCCCCTGAAAGCGTATTCGGCACTGATCAGGCAAAAGGTGGGGCCGTTTAAGTTCGAGATGCCATGCGACATTGTCGTGGATGAATATGTCGAGAACGAGCGGGTCGGCATTACCGCATCGGGCAAGGATAAGAAGACCGCTACCGGCGTTTCAGTCAAGCTGATTCTTCTGCTCGGAGAGCAAGATGAAATGGTCACGATCGACATTGATGCGGATATCCAGATATCCGGAAAGCTGGCCACGCTGGGTTTTCCCGTTGTAAAGAAAAAATGCACGGATATTTTTCGCGAGTTCGACGCGAATTTGCATGAGGAGCTGGAGCAAATAAATGAAGCCAAGACGGTTTGAGTTCCATAACCCGCAAAGCATACAGGGCGCATTGAGGCTGGCCGGCGAGTACGAAGATGATTTTATCTTTTACGCAGGTGGCACCGAAGCGATCATCGGTATGAAGGAGCGGGTGATTGAGGCCGGTCATGTCCTCAATTTGAAGAAAGTTCCAGGCCTGGCGCACATTGAAGTGCAGGACGGCTCGTTGCATATTGGTGCGCTGGTGACTCATCAGGAAATAGCAGATTCGGCAATCGTGCAAAGGGTTTTGCCCGGCTATGCCCACCTGAGCGACAACATTGCCAATATCCGCGTACGCAGCGCAGGCACGCTGGCCGGCAATTTGTGCTTTGCGGAACCGAATGCGGATCCGCCAGCGCTGCTGGCAGCACTGGACGCCCGTGTTGTCCTGCTCGGAGCAAAGGGCGCTCGGGAGGTGTCAGTGCGCGAATTTTTTGATGGTCCTTATTCGACTGTGCGGGAAGAGGATGAACTGATGACGCAAATCATCATTCCCCTGGGAGCAGGCGAAAGCCGTTGTGCCTATCGCAAGGTCGTGTACTTGAACCGGCCCTCTGCGGGCGTGGCCTGTGTGCGTAATCTCGTCGACGGCGTGCCTGTGTGGGAGTCGTGGGCCGGATCCATTACCGGCCTGCCAGAGCGACTCAACAACGTGTGTGCTGTCCTGAATGAGCGCGACATGGTGGACAAGACAGATGTCATGGAGGCCGCAGCGCAGGATATGACCGGACTGGATGTGCTCGAAGGCGTGTATGGTTCAGCGTCCTATCGAAAGCATCTGGTCGCGGTGCTTGCCGTGCGCAGCGCGATGGAGTGTGTGAAATGAATATGAATACCCAGTTGTCGGATATTTCAATTGTAGTAAACGGTGAACGCAGGAATGCCACGATAGCGCATCGTGATTTGCTGATTGACGTCCTGCGCCACGAATTCGGCCTGACCGGCACCAAGCGATCCTGCGATGCAGAAGTCTGCGGCGCCTGCACGGTACTGGTGGATGGCAAGCCTGTCTCAAGTTGCAGCACGCTTGCCATGGACTGTGAAGGCGGCACGGTACAGACAATCGAATCAGCTAAAGACGATGAGGTGATGGCTGCGATCCAGACGGCGTTTATCAGGCATGGCGCCTTGCAATGCGGATTTTGTACCCCCGGCATGATTATGTCGATCCGTTCGCTGCTGGCTCGTCATGCTGCGCCAACGGCAGAGCAGATCAAGCATTACCTGCATGGAAATATCTGTCGCTGTACGGGCTACCAGAAAATTATCGAGGCCGTCCAGGATACGGCGCGCACACTGAATGAACATTCTTAAATTGTGATGGGAAGTGGATAAATATGATGAACAGAAAAGTAAACGCAGACAAGAAAGTGGTTATTTCCGGCGCGGGAATGGGAGGGCTGGCGACGGCGCTGGGCCTGGCCCGGAAGGGGGTGCAGGTAGCCGTGTACGAGCAGGCGCCGGCGCATCGGGAATTGGGCGCTGGCTTATGGATTTCCATTAATGGCGCGCGAGTTCTGAATGATCTGGGCCTGGGTCCGGATCTTGAAAAAATCAATCTGCCTCCCATAGACCGTGTGGTTCGCCTGTGGAATACCGCGCAGGCCTGGTCCGTCTACAACAAAGGTGCTGAAAACAGCAAGGAACATACCTTGTATATGGTGCTTCGTTACGAGCTGCATCGTATTTTGCTGGACGCGCTGGAAAGCGTACAACCTGGAAGCGTGCATCTGGGTCACAAGTGTATTGGCTATGACGAGACTGATGACGGGATCGCGGTGCACTTTGAGGGTAAGCCGTCTGTCATGGCCGATGCGCTGATCGGCGCCGACGGCGTTCACTCAAAAGTGCGTCAAAAGATGTTTGGGGACGTCCGCCAGAATTTTACGAACGCCATCGCCTGGCGCGGCCTGGTGCCGATCGAACGCATTTGCGAAAAATATCGTGCGCCGATGGCGACCACCTGGGTCGGGCCGACGGCGCATATTACAAGTTATCCGGTGCAGCATAACGGCAGGCAATTCATTAGTTTCTCTGGCCAGGTGGACAGTCAGCAATGGGAACAGGAATCGTGGTCGGAGCCCGGAAAACTTGAAGAGTGCCTGCGCGATTTCGAAGGCTGGCATGAACAGGTCATAGAGATGATTAGTGGCGCCGATGTGCTCTACAAATGGGGTTTGTTTGTGCGCGACGAATTGCCCGCCTGGGCGCGCGGTCGCGCCGCACTGGTGGGCGACGCATGTCATTCCATGGTGCCGTATCTGGGTCAGGGCGTTAATCTGGCATTCGAGGACAGCTGTGTGCTGGTCAATGTACTTACTGCAGACCAGAGCATTGAATCTGCTTTGCAGCAATATGACGCCTTACGCCGGGAGCGGGGTTACAAGGTGGCGCGCGCTTCCATGGATATGCTTCGCGTCTTTCACCATGCGGACTTGGGAAATGAGAATAAGGCAAGCAGCTATATCGAACAGCAGTGGAGCAAAGAAAAAGTCCGCGAACGCTATGACTGGATCGTGAGTTACAACGCGCTGACCGTCGGCGTTTGAATGAATGTGAAAGGAAGGAAATGAAAGTACCAAATATTGATTCGGCATCAGATGTATATTTACGCGTAGCGGATAGTCTGGGCTCGGGCCGTACAACCGCGCCGTGGCAGCACGTGATTACCCCGGAGGAGCTGGAGATATACCGGGAAGCGGGATTCGGCAGGCCGTTCGAAGGCGAGATTCGTCCGGCCTTGCTGGTCATTGACGTTCAATACCGTTCTGTAGGGCATGCGCGCCTGCCGATTCTGGAATCCATCAAGCGTGAATATCCGACCAGTTGCGGAGAATATGGCTGGCGGGCGGTTCCCCACATTTCGCGGCTGATTCACGCTTTCCGCGCTCGCGGTTTTCCGGTAGTCTTTCCTCACGTGGCCTATAAAGAGAGTCATGATGGACAGCGCTTTGCAGAAAAAGCACCTGCCATCATGTCTATTCCGCGCAAAGGATACGAAATGGTAGAGGAATGCGCTCCTTGCGCAGGCGATATCCTGCTTCCAAAACACCACGCCAGCGCATTTTTCGGAACGCCGCTGGTCAGCTATCTGACCACGTTCGATGTCAACTGCGTCGTCGTGACGGGTACGACAACCAGTGGTTGTGTCCGCGCCTCGACTGTGGATGCCTCTTCTTACGGTTACCATGTGATTGTGCCGCACGATGCCGTTTTCGACCGTTCGCAGACCTCTCATGCCGTCAATCTGTTTGACATGCACAGTAAATATGCAGACGTCATGTCGACCGAAGAGGTCATTAATCTGATGCCGCTGGCTTCCGCGCCGATGGTGCCGTGTCCTGCAGAATAAGCATGCGCAAAAGGCGTTCACGTATCGCGGACAACAGTTTAGGCAGCAATCAACGGCGTCGAGGCGAGGTGCCTGTTGATGCGTATCATTCACGGAGTACTATCATGACTGAGCCTCGCCCGGACGGCGGACATGTTCGGATCAACAATATCCGGCAGCATTATCTTCATTATGCCGGTCCCAAGGGCGCGGTCGTCATAGTGCCCGGCATAGTCAGTCCTGCTGCACTGTGGTGCCACATTGCCGAGGCGCTGGCGCAGGATGGCCATAATACCTGGATCCTGGACGTCAGAGGAAGGGGGTTAAGTGAACAGGGTCCGCATCTGGACTATGGACTGGATGCATGCGCGCACGACCTGGAGGCATTCCTGGCCGCAATGAACCTGGACAAGCCGACTGTCGTGGGCCATTCGATGGGTGCCCGCATTGGAGCCAGACTGGCGGCGCGTTCGGACCGAATCGGCCACCTGGTCATGCTGGATCCGCCTGCCAGCGCGCCCGGCACCCGGCCCTATCCTATCGGGAGCGAACGCACCCGTGCGATGGTTGAAGCGGCCCGCCGGGGGGAAGGCGACGCGTATTTGCAGCAGCCTGCAATCGCACCGTGGCCTGAGCCATTGCGTCGTCAGCGCGCACAATGGATGGCCAGCTGCGACCCACGGGTCATTGATGCGGCCTATCGCGATTTTCACGAACAGGATATCTACCAGGACCTGGCGGCAACCGCGTGTTGCGCCACCCTGGTCGTGGCGATGGCCAGTGGCGTGATCAATAGCGGCGAAGTGGTCCGCTTTCAGGAGAGTCAGCCAAACCTGGCGGTGTTGCGAGCTGAAGGCGCCGCTCACCAATTGCAGGCGGAAAATACGGATTTATGCCTGTCGATATTAAGACAGGTCCTACAACAAGGAGTGCAAGAGACAACATGACTACATCATCAGCAGTGGATTTCGACCTCGTCGAGTTGTTCCTGGAAGAGCTGCGACTGTGCAAGGTAAAAGAGGGTGAACGGGTTGCCATTCTGAACGCCGGGACCGAATGGACGGACTATGTCCAGGCTTTATTGAAAGCAGCGAATCGCTTAGGCGCACAGGCGTTCAATGTAAACGTGCAGCGCGATCAGTCGCTGCAGGCTGCTGTGCAGGGCCGCCATCCGTTTACGGGCCATGATTTGCTTCTGGATATGCTCAAACGCTGCGACATGGTGATTGATCTGGTGGGCCTGCTGTTTTCCCGGGAGCAGCTCGATATGCAAAAGGCAGGTGTACGGGTCTTGCGCATCATGGAACCGCCGCATGTATTGCGTGCAATGTTCCCGACCGTCGAACTTGCCAAACGGGTTGAACGCGCCCGCGAGATCCTGGTTCCGGCGCGCCGCATGCATATTACTTCCCGCCATGGCACTGATATCACCTATGAATTGGGACAGTATCCGGTCATGTCTGAATACGGGTTTACTGACGAGCCCGGGCGCTGGGACAATTTTCCTTCCGGTTTCGTGTTCACCCAGGGCAACGATGGCGCGGTCAACGGCACCGTTGTATTGCGTGCAGGCGATATCCTGGCGGCATTCAAGCGTTACGTGCAAAGTGATGTGGTGTTGACGGTAGAACGGGGTTATGTCACCCGGATCGACGGCAGCGGCATGGATGCAGATCTGCTGCGTACCTATATGGCGGGCTTCGATGATCCTCGCGCC
Source organism: Advenella sp. (assembly GCA_035304425.1). Lineage (GTDB taxonomy): Bacteria > Pseudomonadota > Gammaproteobacteria > Burkholderiales > Burkholderiaceae_B > Advenella. The sequence continues at coordinate 8,737 of DATGQC010000425.1, read as the reverse complement.
TATGCAATTTCGCATATCGGATGGGGCATGAACGACGCGGCGCGCTGGTATCATGCCGAAGCTACGCGCCGTTTGCATCACGAACATGTCATGAACGCACTGTCATTTTACGGCAATGTCCTTTTTTCGCTGGGCCCGAATGTGGAATTGGGGGGCGACAATGATACGGCGTGTCATATGGATATTCCGCTGCGCGGCTGCAGTTTGACGCTGGATGGGGTGCCGATTGTTCGTGATGGAGAGGTGGTTCATGCCGAACTGTCCGTAAAAGAGGCGGTCAATCCGCCGCGCAATGCGTTGAGAAACACCGGCGCATGATCCTGGCTTTTTCTCAAAGGCATTGACCTGAGTCGTGTCTATGAGCCGTTGGCAGAGGCTGACCAGAGCGAAACGGGATCCGGCTCAAGCACATCCGCAAACAGACGCCTGCCAATACGGATGCTCCGGGTTGTTCGGTTGTACCGACCGGACACCTGATGATCGTATAGAATAAATGGTCTATTTCTCTATACGTTGTATTTTCCATGTCCGACCCTTTTATCGCCCGATTGCCGGCAGAACTGAATGTGCTGACCGATCCCGTCTTGCTTGCCCGCTACGGCAGCGACGCCAGCGGCCTGCGGGCAGGCGCGCCTTCGCTGGTCGCCCGGCCGGCCACGGTGGAACAGGTGGCCGAACTGGTCGCGCTGTGCGCTCAGGAAAAACGCCATATTACGATCGTGGGCGGCGGTAGCGGACTGGCCGGTGGCGCAGCGCCAGGCGAAGGCGATGTGGTGCTCTCGCTGGAATTGCTGAACCGGATCGAGGACATTGACGAGGCGGGCGGCACCGCACTCGTGCAAGCGGGCGTTGTGCTGGAAACCCTGTGTGCCGCGGTAGAAGAAAAAGGCTGGTATTTTCCGCTGGACCTGGGGGCGCGCGGCTCCTGTCAGATCGGCGGCAATGTGGCCACCAATGCCGGCGGCAACCGGGTCCTGCGTTACGGCACCACCCGGCAGCTGGTGCTGGGTCTGGAGGTCGTGCTGCCAGACGGCACCCTCATGACCATGCTGGATCGCACCCTTAAGAACAACACGGGTCTGGATCTGAAGCAGCTTTTCATTGGCACCGAAGGCACCATGGGCATTATCACGCGTGTGGTGGTGCGCTTGTTTCCCCGTCCGCAGACACGGCGTTCGGCCCTGGTCGGGCTGGCCTCGTTCGCGCAGGTTGCGCCCTTGCTGAAAGCGGCGCGCAGCGCGCTGCCCGAACTCTCCAGTTTTGAAGTGATGTGGGCCGATTATGTGGCCCAGGCAGCCAACGTGACGGGCAGGGTCGTCCCCTTTGACGGGAAATGGCCGCAAGCCGTGCTGCTGGAAACAGAAGGCGCCGACACGCCCATGTTCCACGCCGCCTTCGATGCTTTTCTCGAGTCCGTGCTGGAGAATGGCGCGGTGCAGGATGCGATCGTGCCGCAAAGCATGGAGCAGGCCGCTGATTTATGGGCCATTCGCGATGGCATCGGTGAATTGTTCAATTCGCTGCGGCCATTTGTCGCCTTCGATATTGGTATTCCTCTAAAGGATATGGGCGCTTTCATTGAACAGGTCATGGCCGAGATCAACCGGCGCTGGCCCCAGGCCGGCAACCTGCTGTTTGGCCATCTGGGCGATGGTAATCTGCATCTGACGACCGGGCATCTGCAGGAGGCGGACATCATCCCGGTGGAAGAGGCGGTGTACGCCCTTACCAGCAGGTTCAATGGCAGCATTTCGGCCGAGCATGGCATTGGCCGCCTGAAGAAGCCATTTCTTCATTACAGTCGTGATGAAACCCAGCAGCAGGTGATGCGTCGCATTCGTGACGCGCTTAATCCGCAAGGTGTATTGAACGCAGCGCGTATTCTTGATTGATATTTTTTCGGCCTCTTTATCGCCGTTTTATAAGGTTGCAAGCTCATGGCATACAGTCCTGCTTCCCCCGCCTGCGGCATGCAGCGCAGGCAACTTAGCGAAGACGCCCTGGCGGCGTTTATTGCCCGTTTCGGCGAGCGCTTCACGACAACCAGCGCCGTGCGCGAACATCATGCACGTGATGAGTCTGCGTATCCACCGGTGCGGCCCGAAGGCGTGCTCTTTCCGAAAGACACGGACGACGTGGTCGCCGCCGTCCGGCTCTGTACTGAACATAATGTGCCGCTTATTCCATTTGGCATTGGTTCCTCCATTGAGGGCCATGTACTGCCCATTGAAGGCGGCATCACGATTGATTTTCGCGATATGAATCAGGTGCTGGCCATCCAGCCGGAAGATTTCACCGTGACGGTGCAGCCAGGGGTGATTCGCACGCAGTTAAACGATGAGATTCGCCATACCGGTCTGTTCTTCCCCATCGATCCGGGCGCGCATGCGTCCATCGGCGGCATGACGGCGACCCGGGCCTCCGGCACCAATGCGGTCCGCTACGGCACCATGCGCGACAATGTACTGTCGCTCAAAGTGGTCACGGCGACCGGCGAGGTCATCCGCACCAGCAGCCGTGCCCGCAAATCTTCTGCCGGCTACGATTTGACGCATTTATATGTGGGCAGTGAAGGGACGCTTGGCGTGATTGTTGAAATTACGCTACGCGTGTATCCGCTACCCGAGGCGGTGACGGCTGCCGTGTGTTCGTTCCCGACGCTGCGTCATGCTGTGCAGGCTGTGACCGAGATTATGCAAAGCGGTGTGCCCATTGCCCGTGTCGAGTTCATGGATGAGCGTGCCGTGCGCGCTGTCAATGCCTACAGTAAAACCGCGCTGGCTGAGCAGCCGCTGCTCTTGTTCGAATTTCACGGTTCGCCCGCGGGCATTGCCGAGCAGGCTGTGATTGTGCAGGAACTGACCGCCGGCCAGGGCGGCACGGCATTCCAGTGGGCCGAAAGACCCGAGGAGCGCACCGTGTTGTGGACTGCCCGCCACAACTACTATTTCGCCTGCCTGCAGCAACGGCCTGGCGGTCGTGCCATCACCACCGATGTGTGCGTGCCCATTTCGCGCCTGGCCGATTGCGTGGCTGATACCGCGGCCGATTTGCAAAGCCTGGCCTTTCCCTGGTCGATTGTCGGCCATGTCGGCGACGGCAATTTTCATGTGGTCATGATGATTGATGCCGATAATGAGCAGGAATGGCATCAGGCAGAAGAGATTAACCATCGCCTGGTGCTGCGCGCCATACAGATGGACGGCACCTGCACCGGCGAGCACGGCGTGGGTATTCACAAGATGGGTTTTCTGAAAGCGGAACATGGCGAGGTGGCGCTGCAGCTGATGCGCAGCATCAAGCATGCCTATGACCCCAACAATATTTTCAATCCGGGCAAAATCGTCAGTTGGTCGGCCTGATCCGACCAATGGCAAATGTGATCGTCGCGTCACGCCATGCGAGCAGGCGCAGGTGATGCCGCAACCAGATAAAGCCAAACAGCAATCCGGTTTACTGTTCATTTGTGATAAGCTGATCGCCGCCAGACACATGGCGTCATGTGCCCGATAGTACTGCGGACGCCTGACAGAACACCATATGCGTAGGCGCAATAACAGGAGAAGAAGACAAAATGGTTTCGCGTTATCTCGCAGCAGACTGGGGTTCAACCAATCTGCGCCTGTGGCTGGTTGAAGACGGCATTGCCGTGAAAAATGCGGTATCGCCCTTTGGGATTACGCGAATGCAGAACCAGTCGTTTCCCGCCGTCCTGCAGAGCCTGCTGCAGCAAATGCAGATCGCGCAGTCCGACGTCTCACGCGTTTACATTGCCGGCATGGCCGGCAGCAATGTAGGCTGGCAACAGGCGAACTACCTGCACTGCCCGGTCTCGCTCAATGCCCTGGGCACAAGCCTGACGCCGGTCGACCCTGGCTGGCCGGCCCAGGCCGGCATTATTCCCGGTGTATGCGTACCTGGTCCGGATGGCGCCGACGTAATGCGCGGCGAGGAAACCCAGTTGCTGGGCGCGCTGCAAGATACGGCATCAGCCCTGTTCATCCTGCCTGGAACGCACAGCAAATGGGCGCGCGTCCATCATGATGTCATTCACAGCTTTACAACGGTCATGACCGGGGAACTGTTTGACGTACTGCGCCACCATTCCCTGCTGGGCCGGGGTCTGCCTGCGGCAGCGCCACACCCCGAGTCTTTTGATAGCGGCGTGATGGCCGGGCTGGCTGCCAGCGACACCATGACCGAACTGTTTACCGTCAGGGCGCGGCATATTTTGGGTCATTTGCCTGCCCGGCAGGTGGAAGACTATCTCTCGGGGCTGCTGATCGGCTCTGAAGTGCGCGATATGCGCCGGCGTTTCGAGGTCTCGGCCGATACCCCGGTCACGCTGGTGGGTAGCGGTTCGCTCTTTACACGCTATGATCGCGCCCTGCATCTGGCCGGCATTGCATTTACGACCCAGGACGCCGACATGGCCATTTTGAACGGAATAAGGAAAATACATGACTCCCTGGACTCCTGAGTTGCCGCTGATCGCCATTTTGCGCGGCATCAGCCCCGATGAGGCGCTTGACCACGTGCAGGTGCTGCATGAGACTGGCTTTGACGCCATTGAAATTCCCACCAATTCGCCAGACTGGCAGGTCAGTGTGCAGCGCGTGAGCCAGGCCTTTGGCCAGGCGCTGATGACCGGGGCCGGAACGGTCCTCACATCGGAGCATCTGGCGCAGTTGTCTGCAGCCGGCGGCAGGCTGATGGTGACGCCCAATACCAATCCGACCCTGATCGCCGAGGCTGTCAGTACCTACGGTTTTCAGGTGTGCGCCGGGTTTGCCACGGCCAGCGAGGCGTTTGCCGCCTTGCAGGCGGGCGCCCAGGCGCTCAAGCTGTTTCCATCCAGCGTGTTCGGGCCGGATTATGTCAAGGCGCTCAAGGCTGTATTGCCCGCGCATGTGCCGCTATATGCGGTCGGTGGCATCAACCCCGGAAATCTGGCCAGTTACCTGGACGCAGGTTGCATCGGTGCGGGGCTGGGGTCCGATCTGTATCGGCCCGGCCAGCAGGTGGCCGTGACGCGTGAACGGGCGCAGCGCTTTGTGCAAGCCTGGCAGGCTGCGCGCCCGCAGGCGCATTAACGGCGTGCCGGCCCACTGCGCAGTGAGCGTGGTCATTGCCTTTGCGGTATGACAGATGCGGGCTTGTGATGATTGCTTGGCTCGCAATGGCCCGCGTGCAGGACAATGGCTGCGATCATTCGGGCTGTGTGCAAGGGCGGGCGAAGTTCCGAAAGCGTCCGCAGGCACATAAACCGGGGTCGTGGCGGGCGCCAGGCATGAACAACGGCGTTGATCCCGCCCGGCAGCAAGCGTTGCGGGGGGCCGTACAGATTCAGAAAACACAGACAATAACTGGAGAAGAGAGACATGGCGACATTTGATGTGGCGCTGTTTGGGGAAATGATGGTGTTGCTGGTGGCTGCCGATCCGGGGCCGCTGGAAGCGGTGCACACCTTTCACAAAATGACGGCCGGCGCCGAAACCAATGTGGGCATTGCGCTGGCACGCCTGGGCGCAAAGGTCGCCTGGGCCAGCCGGCTGGGTGACGACACCATGGGCAAGTATCTGAAAAATGTCATGCAGCAGGAAGCCATCGATTGCTCGCAGGTCATGCTCGTGCCGCGTGAACGCACCGGCTTTATGCTCAAGGGCAAAGTCACAGACGGCGACCCGCCAATTGAATATTATCGCTCGGGCTCTGCCGCCAGCGCCATGACGGCGAATGATCTGGCCCCGGACTGGCTGAGTCAGGCCCGGCATTTGCATGTCACCGGTATTTTCCCCGCCCTGAACGCCGGCACGTATGCGCTCACCATCGCCGCCATGCAGCACATGCGTCGCGCAGGCGGAACAGTGTCATTTGACCCCAATCTGCGTCCGGCCTTGTGGGGGTCCACTGAACTGATGCGCTCGCGCCTGAATGAGCTGGCCGGCCTGGCCGACTGGGTCCTGCCCGGCCTGGAAGAGGGCCGTATTCTCACCGGCGCCGACAGCGAAGAGGGAATCGCGGCGTTTTATCAGCGTCTGGGCGCACGGGCGGTTATCGTCAAGCTGGGTGCGCACGGCGCGTTTGCGCAGGCTGGAGAGCAATCGTTCCGGGTCCCTGGCTATCCTGTGGAAAAAGTCGTGGATACCGTGGGCGCCGGAGACGGGTTTGCCGCCGGGCTCATCAGCGGCCGGCTCGAAGGGCTGGGCTGGCAGGCCAGCGTGCGCCGCGCCACCATTATCGGCGCCTGTGCCGTACAGGTCGCCGGCGATACCGAAGGCTACCCTGACCGTGCCAGGTTGGCGCAACTGGACGGGGGTTGAGGCATTCCCCACATTACGGGTTCTCCTGGCTCCACTCCGTTTGCACTTCTTGTGTAATGTACGTTATTTTGTACAAATCGTTGTGTAATGGGGCAATACCATGGGAATCACTTCCAGTGATGTCATTTTGCTATCCCAAGCCCGGGCAAATCTGTCCGAACTGGCCGATCAGGTCAAGAGGGGCGCCGAGAAAATCATCACCAAAAATGGCGAAAGTTACGTGGCTATCATTGATGCCCAGCGACTGGATTACTATCATCGGCTGGAACGCGAGCGCATCCACTTGCTGCTTATTGATGATGCCAGCAAGGGGCTGGTTGATGTCGCTACCGGGAACGTGAAAGATGCTCAGTCTACCCTGTCGGCGATAAAGCGCCGTCGCACCGGAGCAGCAGGCTGACCGGTGCATATGGCAGAAACAGCCCGCCATACTGTCCGGCTGACAGCCCACTTTGAACGCAACCTCGAACAAATTGAAGCGTTCCTGTGGGAAACCGAGGCGCCTCACGCGTTTGACGCACTTCTGGATGAACTGACAGACACCGTCATTCCGAATCTTGGGCGTTTCCCGCATATGGGCCGAGTGTTCCCGGCTCGGCCAGCACGCTCGGTCGAAACGACCAATGGTATTGAACGCCTGGAAGCGCAATTTAACGACATTGCCAACGAAGGCGATCAGTTGCTCGACTATGTCATGTCGAACTATTTACTACTGTATGCAAAAATCCATACGGTCGTGTGCCTGCTTTCCATCGGGCACCATCGTCAACTGTCTTTCGATCTCGCAAATCACTGGCCGTCCTGACAATCAGGGCGGTTTTTTTCTACTTAGGGTTTTCTACAGTTGCGGCATGCCATTCAGTGGTCTTACCATTAAACGCGAATCGGCAACCGGCCGTTTAATCGGTTTATGGCAGGGCATTGGCCCAGCCAAAAAACAGAAAAGTGAAAAGAGACAAGTGAAGTTCGAAGCCATCAAATCCCGCTCCGTGTCGGAACTGGTTGCCCAGCGATTGATCGATATGATCCGCAAGGGGCAGCTGGTCGCCGGCCAGCAACTGCCGCCAGAGCGGGAACTGGCGGTATTGTTCGATGTGGGCCGGCCTGCGGTACGGGAAGCCATCCGTGGTCTGTCTTTGCTGGGTCTGGTCAAGATTCAGCAGGGCGAGGGGAACTTCATCAGTTCACTGAATGTGGAAGACCTGATCGAGCCGCTCAGCCTGTTGATTGATCTGCATTTTGACCAGATCAACGAACTGTTCGATGCGCGCAAAATTATCGAAGGCGGCATTACGCGGCTGGCGTGCGAGCGGCTGACCGAGGCTGAAATCGAACGCCTGCGCGTCAATGTGGAGGAAGCGCGCGCCGCGCTCGCCCGCAATGACCACGAAGCCATTCGCCATCTGGATATCGAGCTGCATCAGACCATCATTAACGCCTGCGGCAATGTTTACCTGCAGCGGGTGGCCCAAAGCATCAGCCTGCTCAGCCGCAAGAGCCGTACGATCACAACCGTCATTCCATCGATCCTGCAGTCCACCTTTGACGATCACGAGCATATTGTGCGTGCCCTGGCCGAACGCAATCCGGCCAAGGCTTCCGAAGCCATGTACCGGCACCTGGATCATGTGCAGAAGCACTACAACGACTATCAGCAAGCCGGCGCAACGACACCGGCACACACAAACCAACAGGAGTCAGTATGAAACTCATTCGTTATGGGGAAAGCAAGCAGGAAAAACCCGGCATCGTCGATAGCGACGGCCGTATCCGCGATCTGTCGGGCGTTATCAGCGATATCGACGGCAGCACCATCACAGAAAGCGGTCTGGCGCGCCTGCGCGCCCTGGATATCTCGACCTTGCCGGTTGTCGAAGGCAATCCGCGGATTGGCCCCTGCGTTGGCAATATCGGCAAATTCGTCTGCATCGGACTGAACTATTCTGACCACGCGGCCGAGTCCGGTCTGCCCGAGCCTTCCGAGCCCGTGGTATTTAACAAGTGGACCAGCGCCATTGTGGGCCCCAACGACGACGTCGCCATTCCCCGTGGTTCGAAGAAAACCGACTGGGAGGTGGAGCTGGGCGTGGTGATCGGCAAGGAAGCCCGTTACATCAGCAAGGAAGAAGCGCTGTCGCATGTGGCCGGCTACTGCGTGATCAATGACGTATCGGAGCGGGAATACCAGACCGAGCGCGGCGGCACATGGGACAAGGGCAAGGGTTGCGACACCTTCGGCCCTATCGGTCCCTGGCTGGTAACGGCGGACCAGGTGCCCGATCCGCAGGCATTGAATCTGTGGCTGGAAGTGGACGGCAAACGCTATCAGGACGGGACCACCGCCAAAATGATTTTTGATGTGGCAACCATCGTTTCTTACCTGAGCAACTTCATGAGCCTGCAGCCAGGCGATG
>DATGQC010000424.1:0-3174 GCA_035304425.1 Advenella sp. | reverse complement strand
GACCTTGAGGGAGTCTTCCAGATTCTTGATACGGGCGCTGGCCGCCGGCAACGACAGAAAGGTTTTTTCTGCGGCCTTGGTCAGGTTTGAGACTTCACCAATATTGATGAATAGTTTGAGGTCTGTCAGGTCATAGCGCATCTTAAGCTTACACGAAGGGGGTGGTTGAGAAATACGAACAATGCTGTCCACCATTATGGCCTATCATGAAATCCAGCACCAATAGATAGTAATCCCTAACTGGATCGACCGGCCGCGCCGGCGAGCTGATGAATGAAATTTTACAGGAGAAGCCGATGGGCTCAATTGCAGAAGGAAAAGTAGTGATTGTTACCGGTGCCGGTGGTGGTATCGGCCGGGACATTGCAATCGCCTATGCCAAGGCCGGCGCAAAAGTGGTGGTGAACGATATCGGCGTGTCTTTGAGCGGCCAGGGAGGAACAGATGGCCCCGCGCATGCGGTGGTCGAGGAAATCACCGCAGCTGGCGGCGCTGCCGTCCCGAGCACCGACAGCGTCGCCGGTTATGAGTCGGCGAACCAGATCGTGCAAACGGCCATGGACCATTTCGGACGTATCGATATCGTTGTCAATAATGCCGGTAACCTGCGCGACCGCCTGTTTCATAAAATGAACGAAGAAGAGTGGCGTCAGGTCATTGATGTGCACCTGCATGGCACCTTTTTTGTCAGTCGCGCTGCCGCACCCTATTTCCGCGAACAGGAATCCGGCGCATACGTGCATATGACGTCCACATCCGGGCTGATCGGCAATTTCGGCCAGTCCAATTATTCCGCAGCCAAACTGGGCATCGCCGCCCTGTCAAAATCTATTGCACTTGACATGGCTCGGTATAACGTCCGATCCAACTGCATTGCGCCGTTTGCCTGGAGTCGTATGACCAGTTCCATTCCTGCCGAAACGGCTGAAGAGAAAGCGCGGGTTCAGAAGCTGCAGAAAATGGAAACGCATAAAATCGCGCCGATGGCGGTCTATCTGGGTAGCGATGCGGCAGCCGAAGTAACCGGCCAGATTTTCGGGGTGCGGGCCAATGAAATCCTGCTCTTTAGCCAGCCTCGTCCGGTGCGCTCTGTGCACATGTCCGAAGGCTGGACGCCTGAGCTGATCGCGCAGATTGCCATCCCGGCCATGCAGGGACAGTTTCATAAGCTGGAACGCTCTCCCGACGTGATCAACTGGGATCCCATCTGATTACAAGGAGCGGGCGCATGCCACTGGATTACGAACGCATCAAGAACTGGCGCTTCGCCGATATCCGGCACAGCTATACCCAGCGCGACAGCATACTGTACGCGCTAGGTATCGGCCTGGGCGCCGACCCTCTGGACCCATCACAACTGCAATTTGTATATGAAAAACAGCTGCAGGCGTTCCCGACGATGAGCAGCATTTTGTGCTATCCGGGCTTCTGGATGCAGGATCCGGCGACCGGGATCAACTGGGTCAAGCTGGTGCATGGGGAGCAACGCAGCGTCTGGCACAGGCCGCTGACTGCTGAAGGCGTACTGACCGGCAGGACGCATATTTCGCATGTGATCGACAAGGGCGCCGACAAGGGTGCGCTGGTCATTACCGAGCGCAATCTGTACGATGCAGACAATGCGCTTGTGGCGACCATCCAGCAGACGACGTTTTGCCGTGCAGATGGTGGTTTCGGACAGGGTGATGCGCCCGTCGCTGCCCTGCCCAGGGTGCCTGAACGTGCACCCGATTATCAGCGCAGCATTCCGGTGGCGCCCAATGCAGCCATTCTCTATCGCCTGAATGCTGATCCGAACCCATTGCATATTGACCCGCAGACCGCTGCCGCCGCCGGGTTCGAGCGGCCGATTCTGCATGGACTGTGCACCTATGGGCATGCCGCCAGAGCGATCATCCAGGACTGCTGCGATAACGATCCCGCTTTGCTATACCGTTTCGATGCCCGCTTTTCGGCGCCGGTGTATCCGGGTGAAACGCTGGTGTGCGACATCTGGCGCGAAGGCGACGATCAGATTCACTTCCAGGCCAGCGTCCGGGAACGCAATGTCATTGTGCTCAGCAACGGTTATGCCGCTCTGCGCGGCTAGCCTAAGGCGCCGGGTTCAGTAGACAATAGGCGGCGTGCAGTACCGCGACTCATGGCGAAGTTACCCGGTGCGAAATGAGAAAATGCCGGACAACGCCGGCATTTTCCTGCTTTCTGCTGGTTCAGAGAGAAGCTAGGCGACCTGATTCCAGGCCCACAGCCCCACGATAATACCAAAGACGATGCGGTACCAGCCGAATGGACGATAAGACGCACTGGCAAGAAATCGCATCAGGGCGCGCACCACCACCAATGCACTAATATAGGCGGCAACAAAGCCGAGCAGGACTGCGAGCAAATTACTCTGGCTCAGTTGACCACCGTGCTTGTACAAGCTCAATACCGTGGCGGCGATCATGGTCGGCATGGCCAGGAAAAAGGAAAACTCGGTCGCTGTCTTGCGGTGAATGCCGGCCATCATGCCCGAAATAATTGTTGCCCCAGAACGCGACGTACCCGGGATCATCGCCAGGCATTGCGCAAACCCCACCACCAGCGCCTGCTTCCAGGTGATATCTTCCAGGCTTCGTGTCTGATGGGCCAGCTCATGTTCCTGCAGGGTGGTGTGCTTGGCCATTGTGGGACGTCGCTCCACCCACAACATAATCATGCCGCCCAGGACAAGTGTAAAAGCGTAAATCATGAATTTGCCGTCAAGCAGTTGATTGACATATTTGATCAACAGCAGACCGATAATGGCCGCCGGCAAAAAGGCAATGATCAGATTCATGGTAAACCGTTGCTCGGTCCGGTTGCCGGTAAAGGTGCCCACGATAATGTCGCGCAGGCGCTGCCGGTACAACCACATCACTGCCAGAATGGATCCGAGCTGGATCACGATTTCATACACCTTGAACTGCCCGGAATCAAAGCCGATCCAGTCCCCCATGATCAGCAAATGGGCTGTGCTGGAGATGGGCAGAAATTCGGTTATCCCTTCGACAATACCCAGAACAACGGCTTTAAACAGGTACCACACATGATCCATAATAACGGGCTCCGAACCGGACAACAACTTACTGCTGCAGCGAAATCAGCATTTGAGTAAAGATTTTGGGGCTGGCTGCCAGCACATTGCCGGTTTTG
>DATGQC010000423.1:0-4188 GCA_035304425.1 Advenella sp. | reverse complement strand
AAACGCCTGAAGGCGGCCCTGGCATCGCGTTCAGAACCAGCGGATCAGACAAAGGCCCACGTCACTGCGAGCCATCAACCATCTGGACAATCTGGATCAGATTCCCGCAGGTATCGTCAAACACGGCCATTCGCACCGGCCCCGCATCCATGGGTTGCACCGTAAAGCGCACGCCCCGCCGGGTTAACCGGTCAGCCTCGGCGTCCAGATCATCTACCTGAAAGGAAGCGGCCGGGATGCCGTCCCGGAACAGGGCCGCTTTATAAGGCGCCACTGCCGGGTGCACGTCTGGCTCAAGCAGCAGTTCCACACCCGCAGGCTGCGCTTTAGACACGACCGTCAGCCAGCGATAATCCCCTGCAGGCACATCATGCTTTAACTGGAACCCCAGAATATCGGTATAAAAGTCCAATGCCCTGGCCTGATCATCAACAAACACACTCGTTACATAAATCCGCATGCGCTGCTCCCGTTCATGCATCGTGATTGATTGAATCTTCGCGCCGCCTGCGGCCGGTTCGCCCCTTGTCAATGGCCGGATAACCGCCATGGAGAAGGCTTTATCGCCGGCGTCAACCTGCGCACGCGCATGTAACGAGCGCCCCGGCCCGGCGCCGCTGTCGCCCTATCGCCTATCGCCCTTGCAGCATCAGCCAGATCAGCAGCAGCGGCCCGCCATTGAACATCATATGCATCAGGATCGACGTGCCGATTCCCGAACGCACGCGCATCCAGGCCAGGACCAGCCCGGTCATCCACTGCGGCATGACCATGACCGGATACATCCACCACGGCGTATCGTTCAGTTTGAAATTGTTCAGATGCACAAAGGCAAAAACCAGCACCGACAGATGAAAGACCCAGGGAAACCATTGTACATAAAGCTTGCGTATGCGCCACGGCAGCGCTTCGTCATTCCCGGTCAAGCCCCGGAATTTGAGCGTGGCAAGCAGCGCAAGCACCAGGATATAGGCGCTGATGCTCAGCCATGATGGCCCTGAAAAGACCACCATCGCCATCACCGGCAATACCCACAGAATGGCGCGGGGATAACGCAGGCTGTAGCGAAACAGCATTTCCTCGACCAGCGGCGCCCATAGCACCGCCATCAGCCAGGGAATATTATCCGGATCCAGCCGGTGCTGTGCGCCGCCGCTTTCTGCAGCGCTCAGGGCCAAAGGCGCCAGTACAAACAGGTTTACAAACCACAACAGGGCCACCCAGGACAGCATGCGGGCGAAGCGGACATTGGGATACCAGTCGCGCCACCAGCCCGAACCACCGCCGCGCCGGGCAATGCGCGGCGTAAAGCGCGGCCTGCGCACAAAGCGCAGAAACACTTTGAGATCGGCGCCGAACGTAGCGGTCGTCATGACCGCGCCTCGCGCGCTGCCGCAAGGCGACGCGACGCCGCGGCAAAGTCGCCATCCAGCAGGGCCCCAAGCACCAGCCTGGCGCTGTCGATTTCATGATCGATCAGCGGCATGTCTTCCCTGGCCGGCATGGACAGCACGTAATCGGCCACGCCCTGCGCCAGACCACGGCTGCGTGGGTGCCCTATGCCCAGGCGCATACGCCAGTAGTCGCTGGTGCCGAGCGCGGCCTGGATATCCCGCAGCCCGTTATGACCGGCATGACCGCCGCCTTTTTTCAATTTGACGTCGCCCGGCAGCAAATCCAGTTCATCATGCAACACCAGCACCTGTTCGGGTTCAATTTTGAAGAATCGCGCCACTGCGCCCACAGACTGGCCGGAGCGGTTCATGTAGGTAACGGGCTTGAGCAGATAGACGGCTTCGCCGTCGTGACGCGCACGCGCCAGCTGTCCGAAAAAGCCGGCTTCCAGCGTGAACCGGGTTTTCAGGTCGTCGGCGTAGTGGTCGGCAAGCCAGAACCCGGCATTGTGACGGGTGGATTCATACTGCTGGCCGGGATTTCCCAGCCCGACAATCAGACGGATAGGCAACGAAGCCATGTACAAAATTCCCTGCAGTTTACGAAACAAACCCCCGAAATGCGAACGCACTGCGGGGGTGTACCAACATGATGGCCTGGCCGGCAAAGCCGGCCCGCGTTACCCCGCCTTCAGGCAAGGTAACACATTCAAGACTTACTTGGCGTCGTCTTCGGCTGGCTTGTCAGATTTTTCTGCGTCGGCGGCGGCATCATCGCCTTCAGCAGCGTCGTCTTCAGCACTGGCAGCAATCACGGTTGCCGTTGCCAGAACCGGGCTTTCTTCGCCAACGCCAACAAACTCGACACCGGCCGGCGCTGTAACGTCTGACAGGTGCACAACTTCGTTCGCTTGCAAGTTGCCCAGGTCTACTTCGATGAACTGAGGCAGGTCTTTGGGCAGGCAGGTGATCTCGATGTCGTTCAGCACATGCGAAATGGTTGCGCCTTGCTGTTTGACGGCAGGAGATTCGTCACCGTTGATAAAGTGGAAAGGAATACGTGTGGTAAGCGCTTCGTTGGCGTTGACACGCTGAAAATCCACATGCAGCACTTGCGGTTTGTAAGAGTGCCATTGTACGGCGCGCAGCAGAACGCTTTGCTTTTTGCCGTCGAGCATCATGTCCAGTACGGACGTGTGAAATGGCTCTTTACGCAGTGCGTGGAAAATTTCATTGTGGTCAAGTTCGATGCTTTGCGCTTCGCCTTTTCCACCATAAACAATGGCCGGAACACGGCCTGCGCGACGCAGGCGGCGGCTCGCACTCGATCCCTGAACGCTACGCGTGGTGGCTTCAAATTTCATGGAGAACTCCAAATAAACAATACCGTTTACGGTATTTTCAAAAAGGCTGAACCGGTTGGCTCAGCCACCCGACCCGCTGCCGCGACCAGCAACGGATCAAATCCTTATTCTACAAACAGCGAACTGACCGACTCTGCATGAGAAATGCGCAGAATGGTCTCGCCCAGCAGCGATGCACTGGAAAGCTGGCGGATGCGCGTGCAATCGGCCGCTTCCTGGGACAGCGGAATCGTGTCGGTCACAACCAGCTCGTCCAGCTCGGACTCGGCGATGCGGCCCACAGCGCCACCGGAGAGCACGGCATGCGTACAATAGGCATAGACCGCGCCGGCGCCGCGCTCTTTAAGCGCAGCCGCCGCCTTGCACAACGTGCCGGCGGTGTCGACCATGTCGTCCATAATGATACAGGTACGGCCGTCGACCTCACCGATAATGTTCATGACTTCGGATACGTTGGCGCGCGGGCGACGCTTGTCGATAATTGCCAGATCCGCTTCCAGCTGTTTGGCCAGCGCACGGGCGCGAACCACACCACCAATGTCGGGAGAAACAACCACCAGGTCCTTGAAATTGCGTTGACCGATATCGGCCAGCAGCACGGGGCCGGCATAGATGTTGTCTACCGGGATATCGAAAAAACCCTGAATCTGGTCGGCGTGCAGGTCCATGGTAAGCAGGCGATCAACCCCCACGCTTTGCAGCATGTTGGCAACCACTTTTGCCGTGATGGCCACACGTGCCGACCGCGGGCGGCGATCCTGGCGGGCGTAGCCAAAATACGGAATGGCGGCAGTAATTCGGCCAGCCGAGGCGCGGCGCAGCGCATCGACCATCGTCATGATTTCCATGAGATTATCGTTGGTTGGCGCGCAGGTGGGCTGCAGCACGAATACATCGCGGCCCCGTACGTTTTCCAGGATTTCCACCATGACTTCACCGTCAGAAAAACGACCGACGGTCATTTTGCCCAGCGACATGTCCAAATGATTAACGACGTCTACGGCAAGCCTGGGATTGGCAGTGCCGGTAAAAATCATGAAATTAGAGTTGGTCATGATGACTGGAATCGGTGAAGTGAATAAAAAAACCGTGATAAGCACATACCGGTTTATAGCGGCTTATTCACGGTTTCCGCACATGCAGTACGAATTTGGCTGGGGCGGAAGGATTCGAACCTTCGCATGCTGGAATCAAAATCCAGTGCCTTAACCAGCTTGGCGACGCCCCAAATTCTATATCCAATTATACAGTGGATGCCGGTTGATGCCGTGACAGACAACGACCTGTTTTATCCACTGGCTTGCCTCTGGATGAGAAGCAAGCGCAGATTCTACACGCTGCCTGCATGCCTGAGCCTGATCAGCAGTATCGAACGACGCAAAAAAACACGCACCCGATCCTGTCATTCTGGCCTGTATACCCAAGGATTC
>DATGQC010000422.1:0-11642 GCA_035304425.1 Advenella sp. | reverse complement strand
TTGCCGATTTTGTCATGAGCCTGGATAACGTGATTGCCATCGCCGGTGCGGCCCAGGGCGCAAATCCGGAGCATCAGCTGGGTCTGGTGATCTTCGGCCTTGTGGTCAGCGTCCCGATCATTATCTGGGGCAGTACGCTTGTGCTCAAGCTGATCGATCGTTTCCCGAGCGTAGTCCTGTTCGGCGCAGCACTGCTGGGCTGGATCGCCGGTGGCATGCTCATCACGGACATCTTCATTGTGGAAAGATTCGGCGAGCCGTCCGCCATGCTGAAGCTGACTGCAGAAATTATCGGCGCCCTGTTGATCGTGGTGATCGGACGCACCATTGCGCAACGTAAAAAAAACGCAGCGCTGAGCAACACCTGATAAAACGTCGTGCACGCGCCAGACTGACCGGTACGGGTGCACGACCAAACCGGACCACGTACTTCAGCCGCGATTGAACACCGGAGCGCCACCAGGCAACACTCCGGCCAATCGCGGTTTTTTTGAAAATTACATGTGCGCTAATGCAGATGTAATTTTTTTTTCGCCTGCAGCGGCGACATTCGCCGCGCCTGACGCCGGCGCCATCAGGCCGCCAGATGCGCAAACCGGTATTGAACGCGCCCGCTGCCTGCCGGCCATCAGTCTCACGACACAGCCTCGGTCTTTTTGCGCAGCGCCGCGTCTGGCGCCGGCAATGATTAAATAATTACCAGGACTATTGGCGCATGCCGATTGCCAGGCGGTTAAACGCGCTCATCAGGGCGATGGCAAATGTCAGGTCGGAAATTTCCGCATCGCTAAAATGCGGCCTGAGCGGCTCAAAATCTTCATCCGGCGCGCTGGTCTTGTCAACATGCGTGAGCGCTTCGGTCCAGGCCAGCGCAACGCGCTCGCGTTCGCTGAAACGCTCGCTGGCGCGCCACCCGGCCAGCGCGTCCAGCTTGGCGGCAGCGATATCGCCGGCACGCAGTTCCCGGGTATGCATTTCCAGGCAGAAAGCGCAGCCGTTAATCTGCGACATGCGCAACCAGACCAGGCCGATCAACTGCTTGCCAAGACTGCTCTGTTCCAGCGCTTTCTTGGTTGCACCCAATCCCTGGTAGGCTTCGGGCGACAAGGTCCAGTATGGTAAGCGAAGGATACTCATGTAAACAATCTCCGATAAAAGACGCCTTGGATGCGGCAGTCAGGACAACCCGCCGCAAGGGCAAAGATGCGATGCGTCTTGGTCCGAGCAGCAGTTCATGTGAGCAATGGTAGAGCAATCATAGCCCAGCGTACAGGTGCAAGAATCGGCTAACGAGCTGGTCCATATGCGGGCCGACGTTCAGGTAATTATTCTGTAATTATGCCTTCGATTGCATATTCACTTGAAAGCATATATTATTGAGCCCTTAAAATGCAGTTCACATTCATCTTTTGACGCTGTCGCCCGTGTGCTGCGGGCAGCAGCCCAAGCCAATCCGCATCCAGTTTACGCATTTTATTCATGCATTTTATTCATGCAGAGGCCAGAACCATGCCCAAAAAATCCAGCAAAGAGACAACGCCCCGGACCGATCATGATGCCGACAAAAGCGGCAAGCGCGCACGCACCGCTGCCGGCCAGATATTGAAAGTGACAACGCTCAAAGAGCTGCGCAAGGCTACCGGCCACACTCAGGAAGACCTGGCCATTGCGCTGGATATCGGCCAGGGCACCATCTCGCGCATAGAAAAGCGCAGCGACATGCTGGTGTCTACGTTGCAGCATTACATCGAGAGCCTGGGCGGCAAGTTGCAAATCGTGGCCGCATTTACCGACCGTCCATCCATCGTAGTGGAGCGCCTGGGCAAAAAAATGCCGCCTCATCCCAAAAACACAACCATGCGTTCTTCACAAGCCCTGACATCTGTCGACACCTGATACACCATGCAAACGCCTTCTACCCCTTACTACCTGATCGATAAATCTGCGCTGTTGCGCAATCTGCAAGTCATCGACTATATCCGCCAGCAGTCTGGCGCCAAAGTATTGCTGGCGCTCAAGTGCTTTGCCACCTGGTCGGTTTTTGATCTGCTGCGCCAGCACATGGATGGCACGACGTCTTCATCCCTGTATGAAGTCAAGCTCGGATTCCGGAAATTCGGCGGTGAAACGCACGCCTACAGCGTGGCCTTTGCCGATCATGAAATCGACGAAGTGATTGCCAACTGCGACAAAATCATCTTCAACTCCATCAGCCAGCTTGCGCGCTTCGCCCCGGCTGCGGCGGGCAAACCCATGGGCCTGCGCGTCAACCCAGGCGTCAGTTGCGCCGGCTTTGACCTGGCCGATCCCGCCCGTCAGTACAGCAGATTGGGCGAAAGCGACCCGGCACGCATTCTGTCGGTGCTGGACAGGCTCGATGGCATCATGATTCACAACAACTGTGAGAACGACGATTTTGCACGATTTGATCAGTTGCTGACCCAGGTTGAAAAAGACTACGCTGCGATCCTGCCCCACCTTAAATGGGTCAGCCTGGGCGGGGGCATCAGCTTTACGGCGCAAGACTATCCACTGGACGCTTTTTGTGAGCGCCTGCGGCAATTTGCACAGCAATACGACGTGCAGGTGTATCTGGAGCCAGGTGAAGCCGCCGTGCGCCACAGCACCACGCTGCAGGTCAGCGTCCTGGATATTGTCGTCAACGAAAAGCAGTTGGCGATTGTGGACAGTTCCACCGAAGCCCATATGCTGGATCTGCTGATTTACCGTGAAACCGCGCCTGTTGGCGATGGCACAGGCGAGCATGCCTACATGATTTGCGGTAAAACCTGTCTCGCAGGCGATATATTCGGCGAAGGCCGCTTTGCCCGGCCGCTGCAAATTGGCGATCAGATTGCCATTGGCGATGCAGGCGGCTACACCATGGTGAAGAAAAACTGGTTCAACGGTATTCATATGCCGTCCATCGCCATCAAAGAAGCTGATGGCTCCGTGCGCGTCGTGCGCGACTTTTCCTTTGACGACTACGTCAACAGCCTGTCCTAGGACAGCGCTGCTTGTATTTAATAATTTGGGGGATTATCCAATGAAACGCAACGTTCTGATCATCGGCGCCGGCGGCGTCGCACACGTGGCAGCACACAAATGCGCACAAAACAATATTTTGCTTGGCGACATACATATTGCCTCACGCACCGTCGCCAAATGCGAAGCCATTATCGCCTCTATCAAAGACAAAGACAGCAAACACGGCCCAGGCCGCCTGCAGGCGCATGCCCTGGATGCGCTCGACATTGAGGCCACTAAAAGGCTGATCCGTGAAACCGGCAGCCAGATTGTCATTAATGTCGGCTCACCCTTTCTGAATATGTCCGTCATGACTGCCTGCATAGAAACCGGCGCCGCCTATCTGGATACTGCTATTCACGAGGATCCCGACAAGGTATGCGAGCCGCCGCCATGGTATGGCAATCATGAATGGAAACGACGCGATGCCTGCAAAAAAGCCGGCGTGACAGCCCTGCTGGGCGTTGGGTTTGATCCGGGCGTGGTCAATGCCTACGGCCGTTTTGCCCTGGACACCTATTTTGACCAGGTCGAATCCATCGACATTATCGACATCAACGCCGGCAGCCATGGTCGCTACTTTGCCACCAACTTCGACCCGGAAATCAACTTCCGGGAGTTCACCTCTACCGTCTGGTCCTGGGAACAGAACCGCTGGAAAGCCAGCAGGATGTTCGAGCATCGCCAGCAATGGGAGATGCCGGTGGTGGGCAATCACACGACCTACCTGACTGGCCACGACGAACTGCACTCGATGTCAAAAAACCTGGGCGTTCCCAACATCCGGTTCTGGATGGGTTTTGGCGACCATTACATCAATGTATTCAACGTCCTGAACAGTCTGGGCCTGCTCTCCGAGAAACCTGTGCGCACCGCAGAAGGCGATGAAATCGTACCGCTCAAAGTGGTCAAGGCGGTGCTGCCCGATCCGGCATCATTGGCCCCGGGATACACCGGCAAGACCTGCATCGGCGATCTGGTGAAAGGTACGAAGAATGGCACCCCGCAGGAAGTGCTTATTTATAATATTTGTGATCATGAAGAGAGCTATGAAGAAGTGGGCAGCCAGGCCATTTCATACACAGCCGGCGTGCCTGTTGTCGCCGCAGCCATGCTGATTGCCGATGGCATCTGGGATGTCGGGCATATGGTCAATGTGGAAGAACTGGATCCCGCACCCTTTATTGAGCAAATGAACCGGATGGGTCTGGTTACGCGCGTACGCGATGCCAAAGGCGATCGGGTGCTGGAACCGCAAAGGGAGCTTTTGATGCGGGTCCCTGACGACGTGCGCACTCCTGCAGCAACGTTCGACTATTTTTCCCATGATCAGGCCGTGCTTACCAAAAGCCCGCCAAGCCGCCAGCACGACATGGCGGCAGATCGGCAGCGCATTACCGGCTGACTGCCGGCCGCTCATCCACCGCAAGCAGAGACAACCTCAATCCTCACCCGATGGTCCGGGATCGGGGTTGACACTGCCTTGCGGCAGCACCATGGCCGATTCGCTTACAGCCCTATTTCAGCCTTCAGTGCTGTGTATTCGTCGGGATGCGACTGTTGCAGAAGCGCCAATTGGCGCTCGATAGACGCCAGTTCCTTTTGCGCCGATTCAAGATATCCGTTTTGTTTTAGCCTCTTGTAGAAGTCGAGCTGATTTCTCAGTGCATCGCGATCAAATGACAATTCAACGTTCACCGGTTTACTCTCCGCCAAAATAGATTGAGTGCGAGCACAGAGTCTATTGCATAGACAAGTCATATTTATTACAAGGCCAGCGCTTTATATGCAGATAGACAAGCTGTCGCAATCGACAGCTATCCTGCGCCGGCAAAAGTATAGCCCAGCAACAAGACTGGCGCAGGATAGCACGGTCTACGCCAGACAAATCGGGTTATTGAGTTTGGCATTTTCGTTTTGATCTTCGATCCTTGAGATCGTTTTTGCCTTTACCGCAAGAACCGAACCAGGCCGCTCATTCAGCCGCGAGCGCAGGTTTCTTTATTGTCTGCTGTATGGACGCGTCCGCCGGCAGTTGGCTCCACCAATCACCCAGCGCATCAATCAGCGGCACCAACCCCTGCCCGCCCTGCGTTAGGGAATATTCTACACGCAAGGGATAGCCCTCAAATACCGTGCGCCGGACAATGCCGGCATGTTCAAGCTTGCGCAATTCAAACGTCAGCATTTTATGCGAGACCGTGGGATTGTCCCGCTTCAGATCGCTGAATCGCTTAACGCCGTCTTTCAGATAATAGACCAGCAACGTCGGCCAGCGCCCGCTCAATACCTGCATGACTTCCTCGATAGGACAGTACGAAACCAGATCTTTCATGATGCCTCCGCTTGTGGTTACCAAAAAGTGCGTAATTTACATGGAACTGAACACGCATCGATAATGCATGCGCAAGCCGCCCTGGCTATCACATATGAATTATGGAGAATATTTGATGGAACCGATTTTACTCTATGGCGTTCCCGCCGGCAGTTCCATGGGACTGATCGCAGCCCTGGAATGGCTGGGCAAGCCATACCGCCTGTGCCGAGTAGACATGTTAAGCGACATGCTTGAGCCAGCCTATCTGCGTATCAATCCCAGACGGGAAACGCCAGTCCTGATCACCGATCAGGGCCAGGTTCTGACCGAGACGATGGCGATTGCCAACTGGCTGCAAGACCGGGACAGCGAGCGACGTATCAGCTTTGCGCCAAGATCCCCGCAGACTGACCGTATGCATCAACTCATGGCCTTCATCAATACGGGGTTCACCAGCGCCTTTATCCCGCTGTGGCAGGCATGGGAAATGGAAAACCCGGACCCGCAGGTAAAAACAATATTGCAGCAGGTGGGCAATGCCGGCGTCATCAATCGCCATGACAAACTGGAACAGATGATTGGCGACAGCCCCTTCCTGCTGGGCGCCCAACCCTGCCTGGCCGATGCTCTCTTTATCGGCGTTGCCCGATGGCTGCTGCTTCATCAGGTGGCCGATCCCGCCAGGTGGCCCAACATTGCGACCATGCGCGAGCGCATTAGCCGCAGCCCGGCCGTTTCCTTTGCAACTGCAATAGAAAACGGCGAAACACCGGCTGGCTCCGGTTCGTTCCTGGGACATGTGCCACTGAGGGAGGTGATCGCACAGTTTGGTGCGTGAGGCAAGCAACGCAGGAGCGCGCTTCGCGCTCCTTCCGCACGCAGCGTTTGTACAATTAAACGCATCGATACCGACAATGAAATAAAACAGCTTACAAGGCTGAGCGAATCGTAGAAGCAGTGCGTCGCAATGCCCCCAGATATTTTTCAACCGCCTGTTCCTGGGTTATCTGACCTGCAGGCAAACTGATGTTGATCGCAGCCAACGCCTTTCCTTCGAGATCTTTCACGGTAACGGCTAAACCGCAAATGGCTTCATCCAGCTCTCCATCTACCCAGGCATACCCCTTTTCCCTGGTCTGCTCGATCTCGGCACGCAGCTTCTGCGGATCAGTGATGGTCTGGTTCGTCAGCCGTTTAAGAGGCGCAGTCGCCAGAAAACCGTTGATGACATCTGGTTCAGATTCTGCCAGCAGCGCCCGACCCATGGAAACCACATTGGCTGGCAGGCGGCTGCCCAGCGTAGGGCTGGATCGCAGAATCTTATACGTCGGGATTCTGACAACATAAACGATTTCATTGCCATCGAGGATCGACATGGCGCATGACTGCTGGATGGATTGGGACAGCTCTTCCAGCTCCAATTGCGCCTGCCGCCAGAACGGCAGGGAATAAAAATAGGAAAGCCCCAGATTGAGCGCTTTGGGAGTAAGCGCGTACCCGCGTCCCGCAGTACTGGTATATCCAAGATCAGTTAGCGTGAGCAGGTAGCGCTTGACCACTGAACGGCTCAACCCCGTATCTTCAGCCACACCCGCAATATTCAGACCCAGCTTGCTGCGACCCAACGACTCAATCACCTGCAATCCTCGCGCAAAGGTGCGCACGAATGATTCACTGTCCGGACTCGCCATATTTAACTCCCCTACTTATTTACATAAAGCTGTCAAGCATACCCGACGACTCCGCCCAATAGAAGCGGATATGCCAACGAGTATTGTCGATCGGCCTTCTGTTGCCCTGTATGTGCGCCTTGAAACACGAACAAATGTGTATTTATACCATTGACATGACGAATAAAGCTATCTAGAATAGTTCGTACAGCGGTTGTTAATAACCGCTTAGCGGTTATTTAAAATAACAGCAAATTAAGTTCATTCATATCGGAGGCTTTATGCAATACAAGTACGACACCGATTTCTGGGCAGGCAATAAGGCCCGGAAAATCTGGGACGATATCGTCCCGGGCGCCCCACGCGAAACAATTCCCTACACCCTTACCAAGGAAGCGATCCACACGTTGTGCAAAGCGACCGGCGACATGAATCCTTTGTACATTGACGAGGAATACGCCAAAACAACGAAATGGGGTGGCCTGATTGCACCACCTTCCATTCATGTATTGCTGATGTTTTCATGCACGCCCAACGATGACTGGATGCGCAGCCCGGGAACCATTAACGCGGGCCAGTCCTGGAGTTACAACCAACCGGCCCGCCCCGGAGACGTCATTACGTTACAGGCACGCGCGCTGGACAAGTTCATCAAGGGCAACCGGCTGTTTGCCATTCATGACAACGTCTTCTTCAACCAAAACAATGAAGTGATCTGCTCCGGCCGTGGCTGGACGATCCGCCCGATGTAAGGAACACGACATGGAAAATACATTCGATATCAAAGAAGGCCTGCAAATCAAGGGAACGCCGTTCAGTCCGACGCGTGAAACAATCTGGGCGTTTTGTGAAGCGTCCCTTGATTACAACCCGCTGCATTGGGACGACAAGTACATGGAGTCCGATTTTGGCAAAACCAATTTCGGCGGGATCATCATGCATGGCATGTCCAACTTCAGCTTGATCACCAAGATGATGACAGATTGGGCATTGCCGCTAGGCGGCACTCATCGACGCCTGGAAACCCGCTGGAAAGCTCCGGTCAAACCGGGCGACACGATAACCCCCAAGGGGATCGTCAAGATCGTCAAGAAAACAGAGAAAGCTCACTGGGTTGTTGTTTCAGTTGCAGTGACGAACCAGCAAAATACGCTGGTGGCTGAAGGAGAAGCCATGGTGGAATTTTCAGACGACTGAACCTGCAAAACCTGAGCCGTCGGCGGCGCCGACGGCCCTATTCCTATTCTGGAGACAATTCATGAAACATATCGTTCGTGTCGTGACCGGGGTACTTGCTGCATTCGCATGTACAGCCGCAGCGGCAGCCAGCTATCCCGATAGAGCAGTGACCATTGTTGTTCCGTTTCCTGCCGGAGGCACCACAGACGTACTGGCCAGGCACATGGGCAAGGCCTTATCCGAAAAGTGGGGGCAGCCCATCGTCATTGAAAACAAAAGCGGCGCCAGCGGCACGATCGGTTCCGCGGATGTCGCCCGCAGCTCACCCGACGGATACCGGTTACTTTTCACCGCCACGCATCACATCATTAACCCCACGTTGCTCAAGGACACGATTTCTTATGACACCAAGGCCGCCTTCAGCAATATCGCCCTGGTGGCGTCTGTGCCCAACGTTCTGGTTGTGAACAAGAACTTCGAGGCGAAAACCGTACAGGATCTGATCCGGATGGCCAAAGAAAAGCCGGGCGCGATCAACTTTGGTTCAGCCGGGATCGGCGGCGCCAACCATTTATCCGGTGAGCTTTTTGCATATATGGCTGGCGTCAAATTGACGCATATCCCGTACCGGGGCGCTGCGCCATCTCTCAATGACCTGCTGGCCGGCCAGATACCGGTGATGTTCGATTCGGTGCCGGGCGTCCTGGCGCATATCCAGTCCGGTTCCTTGCGCGCCCTTGGCGTTACCTCCAAAGAGCGGGTTCCCCAACTTAAGGACGTGCCCACCATTGCCGAAGCCGGCGTGAAGGATTTCGAGGCAATTTCAATATTCGGCTTATATGGTCAGAAAAACATGCCCGCAATGGTACTGGAAAAAATATCAAACGATGTCAGAAATGTCCTTCAATCCGCAGACATCAAAAAGCAATTTGCCGCACTGGGCGCAACCCCCGGAAATATGCCGCAGCCACAATTCGATGCCTATGTGAATAAGGAGATCGATAAATGGGCTAAGGTCATACAACAGGCCAATATCACCCTTCCGAAGTAACACATCAGTCAGAATTAACAGGATAAAACACCATGTTGGAGCATATCTTTAACCAATCCGGACAAGGCAGCGACGATAAGGCGCTATCGGATATCCGGGTGCTCGATCTGACGCGCATCCTTGCAGGGCCCTGGTGTACCCAGAATCTGGCCGATCTGGGCGCCGAGATAATCAAAGTCGAACGTCCGGGTAACGGAGACGATACACGGGCCTGGGGGCCTCCCTGGTTACCTGGCCAGCAACAGGACGAGCAGACAGACTCATCCTACTATTCCGCGGCCAACCGCGGAAAGCGCTCGGTAACGATTGATATCACTACCGAACAAGGCCAGGCGCTGATTAAGCGGCTGGCCAGGATTAGCGATGTGTTCATCGAAAATTTCAAAGTCGGGAACTTGAAAAAATATGGCCTGGATTACGAATCCATACTAAAGGAGAACCCCCGAATCATCTATTGTTCCATAACCGGCTTTGGTCAGGACGGCCCGTATTCGCATCGCCCCGGTTATGATTTCGTCTTCCAGGGAATGGGCGGGATGATGAGCATTACAGGCGAGAAAGACAGCCTGCCCGGCGGGGGACCGCAGAAAGTGGGAATCGCCCTGGCCGATATCATGACCGGCATGTATTCCACGATCGCGCTACTGGCGGCGATCAATCACAGGAATAAATCCGGTCAGGGACAATTTATCGATATGTCACTGCTCGATTGCATTGTGGCATTGGGCAGCAACCAGATCACGGGTTATTTTGCTAGCGGTAAGGTGCCAGCCAGAATGGGTAACGCCCATATGAGCCTGGTCCCCTATGGCGTCTACCCAACCCTTGATGGACACATCATCATCGCTATCGGCAACGACGAACAATGGCAACGCTACTGTGCGGTAATAGATCGTCAAGACCTCGCCGGCGATGAAGATTTCACCAAGGTCACAGGCCGCATCGTTAATCGGGAACGCCTTGACGAGCATCTGAATCAAACCATGCAAACCCGCAACTCTGCCGATTGGCTTGAAGTACTGGAAAAAAACAATGTACCTTGCGGCCCCATCAATAATTATGAGCAGGTCTTTCAGAACGAGCAGGTCATCCATCGCAAGTTGAAAGTCGACATGCAACGCGCAGATGGTGCCCGCATCAGCGCCGCAGCTTCCCCGCTGCGATTGACAAGTACGCCGCCAACATATGACCTGCCTCCTCCTGCCGTCGGCCAGCATACAGACGAAGTATTGCAACAGTTGCTGAACATCGACGAAAGCGAGCTGACCCAATTACGTAAATCATGCGTGATATGAGCATGACGAGAACCCAATTTTAGTAAAGAGAATATCCATGAACAATCTGATGCAAGACGCCTTTGTGTGCGACGCGATTCGTACGCCCTTTGGACGCTATGGCGGCGCACTGTCCACGGTGCGCACCGACGACCTGGCCGCATTGCCGATTTCGGCGATCATGAAGAAAAATGAAAAGGTTGACTGGTCGGCCGTCGACGACGTCGTCTTCGGATGCGCCAATCAGGCCGGTGAAGACAATCGCAATGTTGCCCGCATGGCCACCCTATTGGCAGGCCTTCCGGTCCAGGTGCCCGCGTCCACTTTGAATCGCTTGTGCGCTTCAGGCCTGGACGCCATCGGCACCGCGGCCCGTGCGATCAAAAGCGGTGACGCGCAACTGATGATTGCCGGTGGTGTCGAGAGCATGTCGCGCTCACCCTATGTTGTCGGCAAGGCAAGCAGCCCCTTTTCCCGCCAGCAACAAATGTTTGACACCACGCTGGGCTGGAGATTCGTCAACCCGTTAATGAAGCAGAACTTTGGCATCGATTCGATGCCTGAAACCGCTGAAAACGTTGCAACCCAATTTGGTATCTCGCGTCAGGATCAGGACGCGTTTGCCTACCGCAGTCAACAGCGGGCAACGCGTGCAATCGCCGCCGGCCTGTTCGATCATGAAATCATGCCCGTGACCCTTATCGGCAAAAAATCTGAACAGAACATTGTCACTCGCGACGAACACCCGCGTGAGACAAGCCTGGAAAAACTTGCGCAACTTAAGCCGATCGTCAGCAGCGATGGCACGATCACGGCCGGTAACGCGTCTGGCGTCAATGACGGCGCATGCGCGGTGTTGCTTGCTTCTGGCGACGCAGCAAAAAAATACGGACTGGAACCCAGAGCCAGGGTGGTTGGGATGGCTTTCGCCGGTGTTGAACCCAGAATAATGGGCTTTGGCCCCGCGCCGGCCGTACGCAAGGTACTTGCCCTGACTGGCCTGCGCATCCAGGATATGGACGTCATCGAACTCAATGAAGCCTTTGCCGCGCAGGCGCTGGCCGTCACGCGCGATCTTGGCCTGGCTGACGATGCGGCACATGTCAATCCAAATGGCGGTGCGA
>DATGQC010000421.1:0-11285 GCA_035304425.1 Advenella sp. | reverse complement strand
CCGACCAGCTATCCTATGCGTCGTCCGGCACCGGTTCGTCAGATCATTTGTCTGCCGTGATGTTCCGGCAGCGCAGCCATACCACGGGTATTGATGTCCCTTATAAAGGAGGCGCAGCGGCCATTGCCGACTTGCTGGGCGCGCAGGTCGATGTGTCGTTCCAGAATCTGGGGGCTGTGCTCACGCATATACAAAGCGGCAAACTTAAGGCGCTGGCAATGACGGGCGCACAGCGCTCGCCCGAGCTGCCGGATACGCCAACCATGGCTGAATCCGGAATTAAAAATATGGTGGTGTATTCCTGGCAGGGCGTTGCCGCGCCCACCGGCACGCCGAAAGAAGTCATCGACAAACTGCATCAGGCAGTGAGCGAAAGCCTGAAACAGCCACGCACCCAGGAAACCATGAAAAAACTGGGTTTCACTGTCGTAGGGAATACGCCAGACGAATTTACCCAATTCCAGAAGGAAGAAGTGAACAAGTGGGAAGAAGTAATCAAGTCTGCCGGACTGAGTCAGTAACGGTCTAATAACGCGAATAACAGAAGACATGAAAAACCACCGGAACGTATTTAATTCCGGTGGCTTTTTACGTAAGCGATGAGCGCAGAAAAGAGCCTTTTTCCTGTTTAATGACTCAAGGCCGCAACAGCGCCATGGCAGTCGCTCTATTCAAACATCGGTGCCTTCGTCCGTTGCGGCAAACTGCATGGCCCACATGCGCGCGTACACGCCATTAGCCTGCAGCAGCCGGGCATGAGAGCCCTGTTCGACCACGCTTCCCTGATCCATAACCAGCACCCGATCAGCATCCACAATTGTGGACAAGCGATGGGCAATAATCAGGGTGGTGCGGCCTTTGGTTATTTTGTACAGTTCATCCTGGATCGCTCTTTCAGTGCGCGTATCCAGCGCACTGGTCGCCTCATCCAGCACCAGAATCGGCGGATTTTTCAAAATGGTGCGGGCGATGGCCACGCGCTGCTTTTCACCGCCGGACAACTTAAGTCCACGCTCGCCCACCTGCGTGTCGTACCCTTCTGGCAGCGACATCACGAACTCGTGGATGCTGGCAGCCCGGGCGGCTTCCAGCACTTCGTCCCGTGTGGCGTCAGGACGCCCATAAGCAATGTTGTAGTAAATAGAGTTGTTGAACAGCACGGTGTCCTGCGGCACGATCCCGATATGCTGGCGCAGACTCAATTGCGTATATTCCCTGATATCACGACCATTGATCGCGATCCGTCCCGATGTAACGTCATAGAAGCGAAAGAGCAATCGCGCCAGCGTGGATTTGCCGGCCCCCGATGTGCCGACCACGGCAACCGTCTCGCCCGCCCCAATCGTAAAGCTGACGTCATGCAATATCTGTCTTGCCGGATCGTAACCAAAACCCACATGCTCGAAGCGGATGTCGGCATTGCGCGTGTCCATGGGCACGCTTTGCGGCGTATCTTCAATTTCCTGGTGTTGATCAAGAATGCCGAACATGCGCTCCATGTCCGACAGGGAGTTCTTGATTTCGCGGTAGATGAATCCCAGAAAATTGAGTGGCGCATACAACTGCGTCAGATAAGCTGAAATCAGGACAATATCGCCCACTGTCATCTGGCCGGTGGTGACCCGCCCTGCTGCCATCCACAACAGGATCACCATGCCAAGCGTGATAATAATGCCCTGGCCGGCATTCAGCAGATTCAGCGAGATCTGGTTTTTGACCGCCGAATCTACCCAACTGCCCAGATTATCATCATAGCGATTAATTTCGTACGATTCGTTATTGAAATACTTGACGGTTTCGTAATTGATCAGGGCATCAATCGCCTGCGTATTGGCCATGCTATCCAGACTGTTCATGCGCCTGCGCATGACCATGCGCCGCTCCGTGACCACAAGAGTGAACACGATATAAGCGGCGATGGTGGCCAGGATCACAACTGCAAACCAGATGTCATAGCGAACCAGCAGAATGACCATGACCATGGACAATTCAAGCAGGGTCGGCAGAATATTGAACAGCGTGAAGTTGAGCAGGAAACCGACACCCTTGGTGCCGCGATCCATGTCGCGACTGAGACCGCCGGTCTGCCGTTCCAGATGGTACCGAATGGAAAGACCGAAAAGATGCGTAAAGATGGTGGTGGCAATACGCTGTATCGAACCCTGCGTGACTTTGGAAAACAGGGCGTCACGCAGCTCTGAAAAGACACTGCTGGAGATGCGTGCAAAACCATAGGCCAGCAGCGCAGCTACCGGCAATACCAAAGCCGTTCGGGGCAGGCTGAGCTGATCGACAATGTCCTTGAGGTAGACAGGCAGCATAACGCTGGCCACTTTGGCGGCCACCAGACAGGCAAGCGCGGCAACGACCCGCCACTTGAACATCCAGATATAGGGCAACAATGAAATGATGACGCCAAATCCTTTTTTTCTTGCCGCACGTGAAGCGTCGGCTTGTGCTTTGCTATTTTCCATCGGGTTCATCATGATCGTAACGGTGGCACCGAACACGATGCGCGGGCGTGTCGGTGGATACGGGTTTGAGTTGTTGTCGCCGTTCACATCCTTGCGTGCGAAAAACGCAACGGTCCAGGAAAAAGCATCCCGTTGGCAAAACGCGATTGCCCGGCAATTCGGGAATGACCTGCACTGCGCGCTCTGGCAATGGTGCGCCCAGCACCGGCACCGCATCCAGCAATAACCGGGTGTAAGGATGACGCTGCCGGGCCAGCACCTGGGCAGTGTCACCCAGCTCCACGATCTGTCCCAGATACATGACCGCAATGCGATTGCTCATGTGCCGGATGACCGAGACGTTGTGCGAAATCAGGATATACGTAAGCTGGTGTTTCCGCTGCAGTTCGAACAACAGATTGATGATCTGCGCCTGGACCGAAATATCAAGCGCCGAGGTTGGCTCATCCAGCACGATCACATCCGGATCGGAAGCCAGCGCACGGGCAATGGCAATGCGCTGGCGCTGTCCGCCCGAAAACTCATGCGGATACCGGTTCAGATAATCCGGCGACAAGCCGACCTGCTCAGCCAGCCTTGCAGCACGTGCCCGCATCGCGGACTCCCGGGCTTCGCCTTTGACATAGGATGGCTCGGTGATGATTTTCCAGACCGGCAAACGCGGATCCAGCGAAGACTGCGGATCCTGGAAAACAATTTGTACATTGGGCCGGCCACGGTCAGTATGCCAGCGCAATTGGCCTTGCGTCGGAGGTTGCAGGCCCATCAGCACCTGGGCCAGCGTGGTTTTGCCGCAGCCCGACTCCCCCACCACACCCAGTGTTTCACCGCGCGCCACGCTCAGATCCACGCCGTTGAGCGCATGCGCCCAGGCACGGGCCTGACCGCGCCAATCGCGTTTTACGGGAAAACGGACATGGATATTATCAAGCGTCAGAACAGCATCAGGCATCGTGCTGCTCCCGAACCGTCATCCAGCAGGCAGCAGCATGCCCGGGGGCGTCCGCCGCCGACGTCAGTGGCAGCAACGGCGGAACCCGGCTGCAGGCGTCCCCCTGCAGGCGACAGCGATTACGAAAAGCGCATCCAGCCGGCAGATCTGCCAAATTTGGCACCTGCCCCGAAATAGCAAGCAACGGTGCGCCCGGGCGGGCATTTTCCGGCAACGCCCCAAGCAATCCGCGGGTGTAGGGATGAGCGGGTCGATTAATCACATCGGCGGCTGCACCCTGCTCTACCACGCTGCCTGCATACATCACATAAATCCGTTCGCAGAATTGGGAGACCACTGCCATGTCATGTGTGATAAGCAAAATAGCGGTTCCGGTCTTTTTCGCCCGTTCGCGCAGCAGCATCAGAACCTGTTTCTGCACAGTGACATCAAGGGCGGTTGTCGGCTCATCAGCGATCAGCAGCGACGGTTCGCAGGAAAATGCCAGGGCAATCATGATCCGTTGCCGCATCCCGCCGGACAGTTCGAAGGGATAGGCATCGAACACCTGCTCCGGATCGGCGATATGCATCTCCCGCAACAACGAAATAGCGCGTTCGCGCGCCTGTTTCGGGGACAGCGCCGTATGCGTGCTGACGACATCTGTAATTTGGCGGCCGACTCTCATGGTCGGATTCAGGGCCGTCATGGGCTCCTGGAAGATCATTGCCATATCGCTGCCGCGAATCTGGCGCATTTGCTTTTCCGATGCAGCCAGGATGTTTTTTCCGGATTTATGAATACTACCCTTGCGTACAACATAGCTGTGTTGCGGGATCAGACGCATGCTCATCATTGCGGTAACCGATTTTCCGGAGCCTGATTCGCCGACGACACCCACGATTTCACCTTGCTGTACCCGAATGGTCACACCGTTGAGCGCCCGCACGGCACCTCGGTAAATCGGAAATTCAATATGCAGATCAGCGATATCCAGCACAGGCGGGATCGTATCCTGCTGCGCTGCCGGCGCCGCAACGTGCCACGCGGTATTGGACTGACTGTTCGGCGTCATTATTTCACCTTCTGTTTCGGGTCCAGCATATCACGAACACCGTCACCGACAAGATTGAAGCCAATGGCGGTAACCAGGATCGCAACACCGGGAAATGTGGAATACCACCATTGATCCAGCAGGAAATTACGTCCCGAGGCAATCATTGCCCCCCATTCGGCGGTGGGTTGCTGGGCGCCCAAACCGATAAATCCCAGTGCTGCGGCCATCAGGATGGCATTGCCGATATCCAGCGTCATTTGCACAATGACCGGCGGCAGCGCATTGCGCAAGACATGCCAGCGCACAATATGACTTCGGCCGGCGCCGAATGTCGTGGCAGCCTGTACATAGGCCATCTCGCGGATGCTCAGCGTCTGGCCCCGCGCCAAGCGTACATAGTAGGGAATACGCACGATCGTAATGGCGATCATTGCATTGAACAGGCTCGGCCCCAACGCAGCAGCCAGCGCCATTGTCAATACCAGCGACGGGACCGACAACACGATATCCATCGTGCGCATGATGATCCGGTCTACGCTTCGCCCTATCACACCCGAAAAACAGCCGATCACCGAGCCGATGGCGCTGGCCACGAACGCGACAAAAATGCCGACGCCAATGGATTGGCGCGCCCCGTACAAAACGCGACTGAACAGGTCCCGCCCGACTTCGTCGGTACCGAAAAAATGCGCAGCCGATGGTGGCAGCAGCCGATTGCCCAGGTCAATGGCATTCGGATCATGCGCGGTCAGCAATGGCGCCAGCAACGCGGCCAGACACATGAGAACAATCAGGACAAGGCCGAGCAGCATCATGGGACTGCGGCGCAACTGATACCAGAAATACGAGAGCGAGTAGGACAGATGCGAAGTTGCGGGAGTCACAGCCATCAGCCTGCATCCTTGATACGTGGGTCCAGCATACTGTACAACAGATCAACCAGCATGTTGAGCAGAACATAGACAAACGAGACCAGTACTGCGAACCCCATCACGGCTGGGAAATCCAGTGCCTGGATGGACTCGACCACGTACAGCCCCATACCGGGCCAGGCAAAGACGGTCTCGGTCAGCACGGCACCGTACAGCAGATCACCCATGGCCAGGCCCAGTACCGTCACAGACGGGATCAGGGCATTGGGAAGCGCATGGCCCAGGATAATTTTCCAGCGACCCAGTCCATAGGCCTGGGCGGTACGCACGTAATCTTCGGATAACTGCTCCAGCATGGAGGAGCGGATCTGCCGGGCCACCACGCCCAGATGAACGAAACTGAGCGTGAACGCCGGCAGTACCAGATGTTCAACAGCGCTGCGAAACAGATCCCAGTCTCCGGCAATGAGCGAATCGATCAGAAAAAAACCGGTGACGGTCGGCGGATCGCCCAGCAGACTATCGATACGGCCTCCGGACGGAAACCAGGACAAATGACCATAGAAAATAATCAGCAAACCCAGCCCCAGCCAGAATGCCGGCATCGAAATTCCCATGACAGCCAGGGTGCGCGCTAACTGATCAATCCAGGCGTTTTTGTACACTGCCGACAAAACGCCCAGGGGAATGCCCAGCAGCATGGAAAAAAGCAGCGCTACGATGGCCAGTTCCAGGGTGGCCGGAAAAAAAGCAAGCAGATCCTCCACAACCGGACGGCCCGTGCGGATGGAGGTACCCAGATCCGCATGCAACAGCCCTTTCAGATAGAGCCAGTACTGCTCGTAGAGCGGCAGATCCAGCCCCAGCTTCTGCCGGATACCGCTCACGATTTCTTCGGTCGCCCGATCACCGGCGATCAGCCGTGCCGGATCGCCTGGAATCAAATGAGAGACGATGAAAGTGATGACTGATACGCCCAGCATGACCAGAATAAGCCAGGGCAGGCGTTTAAGCAAAATCTGAAAAAACAAAACAGGCCCTTTCGGAATGGGTGCTGGCGTCTTGCGGCTGGCAAGAACGCACATTCACCCCGTTGGTCAACTCAGGACCGGTGTGCTTACGATGGTCGCGCAGCACACCAGCCGAGTTTTGACGGATTGGCGTCAGTCTTTGGAAATATCCGCTACATTGTAGACATCGTGCAGCATAGGATTGTATGCATAACCCTTTACATTGTCGCGTAAACCCATTTGATTGCTGTGCTGGAACAAATAAACATACGCGTAATCTTTCACCACTTGCTTTTGCGCCTGCTGGTACAGATCGGTTCGCTTGGCCTGGTCGGTTTCCTGGGCAGCCTGACGCACCAGTTTGTCTACTTCAGGATTGGAATAGAACGAACGATTGCCTGGCAACCCTTGTTTGGACGAATCAAACCAGTAATTCATGAACATGAACGGGTCCGCAAAATCCGGAGACCAGTTGCCGATCGAAATGTCAAAGTCGCCTTTACCCAGTCGATCGCGCATGGTGGCATTGGCCAGTTTTTCCAGCTTCACTTTGACGCCGACAGCCTGAAGGCTGGCCTGCACCGACAGTGCAATAGGCTCCCAGTACGGTTCTTTGGTGGAGTACAGCAAGGTAAGCGGCTTGGCGGGCACTGCGCTGCCTATACTTTGCTTGGCAGCCGCCACATCGGTTTTGAACGCCGGTGCGGCATCGTCGTGCGCCCACATGCCCGCTGGGATGGGGCCGTTAAGCGGCTTTGCCTCGCCATTCATGATACCGTTGATGATGCCGTCGTAATCGACCGCCTGGGCAATCCCCTTGCGCAGTGCGACATTGGTTAACGGCCCGGTTTTGTTGTTCAGGTACAGATATGACACCAATAGCGACGGCACTTTCTTGAATACCACGCCACTGGCATTTTGCATGGCTTTGACCTGATCAGGTTGGATGCTGCCTACAATGTCCAGATCGCCATTCTGCAATTGCAGACGCCGCGCCGACGCTTCAGGCACGATTTTAAACGCGACTTTTTCCAGTGCGGGTTTCTGCCCGCCATAATGCGGGTTGCGCTCCAGGATCAGGCTCTGCCCCTTGTTCCATTTTGCCAGCTGATACGGCCCTGAACCGGCCGTATGTCCCGCCAGGTATTTGTCAGCACCGCCCGCCTGCTGCTCGACCGCCGGGTTGACAATGCCCGCGCCGTTGTTGGCCAGAATATTGAGAAACGGTGCAAAGGGCGTATCCAGCTTGAACTGGACCGTCAGAGGGTCCTTGACGGTGACCTGCAAGCCCGCAGGAAACGGTTCGGATGGGCCTTGCTTCATTTTCATGAGACGGTCAAAACTGTATTTGACCGCTTGCGCATTAACAGGGGTGCCGTCGCTGAACTTCTGCCCGTCATTCAGCGTGAACGTCCAGGTGAGTTTGTCGGCAGAGGTCGTCCAGTTTTTTGCCAGCTCCCCTTCCACTTCAGTTGAGCCGCCCGCCTTGTATTTGATCAGCCGCTGGTAGCTGGGATAGGTAATGGACCAGTCATTATTGTCCATGGTGACTGCGATATCCAGCATTTGCGGATCGGCGCTTTTGGAAATGACCAGCATGTTCTTGGGCGTGGCCGCGTGCGCCGCGACGCCGACAGACAATCCCAGGGTAGTGGCACAGGCCACCAGAAATGCGTTTTTCAAAAACGTACGGCGAACTGACATGGTAAGACTCCGGTAGATTGTCCTGACGACCGGCGCCTGCCCGATCAGCGCTGCGCAGGCATGCTGCGCCAGGGCATTACGGTAGGCAGGCATTGGCGACAATGACTGGAATGCAGCAAGCGCAATGGACACTTGACTTGCACATGAAGGACAAATCTTAGCAAATGTAATTGGAATAGGAAATAGTCATATATCCCTATACCAGAATCGCTATACCTGGCTGCGCCTCGCTACACCGAACTATACGGTGACCAGCGTACTTTCGATGATTGGGTAGGCGCCTGAGTCTGGCAACTCGTAATGCCACCATTCAGACTTGATGCCCCGAAATCCGGCATGCAGCATGATGCCCAGCAACAGCAGCCGGTTCTTCTGCACCGACGCGGGCAGGCCTGCATAATCGTGGTGCGACGCATCTTCCATGGCGTCAAAACCCGTACCCATATCCAGTTCAATCCCGTGTCCATCCAGCAAAGTGACATCCACTGCCGTGCCGCGCGAATGGTGCGATCCCAGCGACGGATCGGCAACGTACTGGGTATCGGGCAACGCCGACCAGAAGATATGCTGCGCTGCGGGCGGCCGGTAGCCATCGAAAACCTTGAGGGTATATCCGGCAGAACGGGCCAGTTGCGACGCCCTGAACAATACCGGCGCGGCATCCTTGTGCAATGCGCACTGGGCGGTCTGGTATACGATACGACCGGCGATGTTATTGCTGCCGGCATAGACCAGATCAATGACAACGCCATACTGCGCCTCATTGATGACTAGCAAATCCTGATCGGTCGTCCGGGTATCCATATGCTGAACCTGTGTGAAAAAGTGAGGCAATATTGCTATTGCGTGATGCCGGCCACCGCACGCTTTACCCCGCTTGGCGGCCGGCAACCGGGGCGGTAGCAGCCAGCGCTTATCCATGCGCTTGGTTCCGCTGCCATGTCGCTATGCGTCGCTGGCAGGCGCCAGCGACTCGACCGCCTGCAGCAGGCGCACGATCAGCGCTTCGCGCTCCATATCCGATTGCATGGCCGGACTTGAACCCAACTCCTGTTCGTCCAGCAAGACAGTGACACTGTAATCGGGATTGCGGCGGAGAAGCTGGCGCAGATCCAGCGACAGCAGTTGCGCTGCAAACTGCCCGGCTTGTTTGGGCTCGGCATAAGCGCCCGACAACAGCAGCGTATCGCCATCGCCCGCAACAAGGCGGCTGCGGAAGGCGCCATCTTCATCGCGAAAACTGATAAACCGGGCTGTTTTGCCGCTTTTCTTTTTTGCTGGCGCCGCGGTTTTTACCCGCGCTCCATTGCGCAAACCCACGGCTTCGCGAATGTGCTGCATGAACGGAATGGCCAGCTTGCGCGCCTTGTCTGCGCCCGCCTGCAGAATATCTTCAATCCGCTGGGGGTTGTCCATCAGCCTGACATACTGCTCACGCATCGGCGCCACAATGGTTTCCAGATGCGTAGCCAGTTTTTTCTTGGCATCGCCCCAGCCCATGCCATCGGCCAGTTCGCGCCGGAAGGTGTCGCTGTCCTGGGGCGTGGCAAACGCCTTGTAAATCAGAAACAGATGGGACGCCTCGGCATCCTTGGCTTCGCCCGGCGCGCGCGAGTCGGTCACGATGCGCGCAATGGCGTTGGACAATGCCTTGGCGCCGCCTTCGAACAGCGGAATGGTGTTGTTGTAGCTCTTGGACATTTTACGGCCGTCCAGGCCTGGCAGCGTAGCCACATCTTCATCAATCTGCACATCGGGCAGCACGAAATAATCCCGGCCTGCCCCATACTGGTGATTAAAGCGCTGTGCAATATCGCGCGCCATTTCCAGATGCTGGATCTGGTCACGACCGACCGGTACGCGATTGGCGTTGAACATCAGGATATCGGCCGCCATCAGGATCGGATAAGAGAACAATCCCATGTTCACCCCGTCATCAGGCTCAACGCTGCGGGCCACATTCTGGTCAACCGAGGCCTTGTAGGCATGAGCGCGGTTCATCAAGCCCTTGGGGGTAATGCACGTGAGTATCCAGCTTAATTCCGGAATTTCCGGCACATCCGACTGCCGGTAGAAAGTGACTTTGTCGGGGTCGAGCCCTGCCGCAAGCCAGGTGGCGGCAATTTCAAGGCGCGAGCTGGCCACGCGCAGCGGATCATCGCATTTGATCAGCGCATGATAGTCGGCCAGAAAAAAGAAGGCATCCACATTGGGCTGGCGGCTGGCGGCAACAGCCGGCCGGATCGCGCCCGCATAGTTGCCCAGATGCGGTGTTCCTGAGGTGGTAATACCCGTTAATACGCGCACATTCCGGTTTGCGCCATTGGCTGGGGAAGTTTGTTCAGCACTCATATTCTGTTTCCAACTGCAATAATATTAAAGTTTCACCGACAATCGTCTTTCAGACTCAAGGTACTCCTTGGACTGCATTTCGGTAATACGGGATACGGTCCGGTGAAATTCATTAGCCAGCACACCTTCGGTATACAGTTCCTCGGGAGGGCATTCGGCCGACATGATCAGCTTGACATGATGATCATACAGGACATCGATCAGCCAGGTAAAACGCCGGGCCTCGGATGAATGCCGGGGCATCATGCGGGGCACGTCGGAAAGAATGATGGTCTGATAGCGATTGGCCAGTTCCAGATAGTCATTCTGCGATCGCGGTCCGCCGCACAGTTCCGCAAAACTGAACCATACCACCGATCCGGCAACCGCTACAGCCCGGATCACCCGGTTTTCGATATGCAAATCGGTATCCTGGGGCGCCGTTTCGGCCAGGCTGTCGAACGCTTGCTGCAACTGCGCCCGGGTATCCTCATTGAGCGGCGTCAGGTACATGCGCACCTGCTCCAGCGTCCGTTGACGATAATCGACACCCGTATCCACATTGACCACGTCCATGCGTTTCTGGATCAGGGCAATGGCCGGCAGGATCCGGTCACGGTGCAAGCCATCGGGATACAGGGTCGACGGCTCATAATTGGATGTCATGACAAAGGTGGTGCCATTATCAAACAGATTGAGCAGCAGCTTGTACAGGATCATGGCATCTGCAATATCCGAGACGTGGAACTCATCAAAACAGATCAACTTGTACTTGTCGCTGATGATTCGCGCCACCTCGTCCAGAGGATCGCTCTTGCCGCGCAGCGCCTGCAACTGATGGTGCACACTGCGCATGAATTCATGAAAATGGATTCGCGTCTTTTGTTCGACCTGAACCGTCATGAA
>DATGQC010000420.1:0-2501 GCA_035304425.1 Advenella sp. | reverse complement strand
GTAAAGCTTATCTGGGAGAAATATGCCCGCGCCTATGTGGAAGAAATGAAAGGGCAGATTTATTATGTCTACGGCTTCGACGACACCGATCCCGACGTGATCATTGCCTATCAGTTATCTGATGGTGAGGCCACTTCGGCGGATTTTGTCAAACAGCCCTGGTTTGCGGATTACCAGCGAGAGACCGCAGCGTTGCTGGCCGCTCCCAGCGAGCTTCGGTCAATCACGCCCCAATGGATCAAGGGAGACACTGTCTGATTATTGGCAGCCGCCCGGCGGGCTGTGGCTCGTTGGGTGGCCTGCCATTTCGGACGATAGAGTCAGCCTGCTTCAGGAATGCCGTCCAGACAAAGCCATTGATGCCGGCGTTGGGGCCAGTGCAGCATTTGCGGGGCTGGGAAGCCCGGCTCTTCAAGGCAGCCAACAGACAGGGAAATCGCATCCTTGAGCCCCTGGGCGGTCATGAAGACGACGGACCCGCAAGTTGTACAAAAATGCTGTTCCAGCCATCCTCCGGATGGCCCTGTTCTACGCCAGGATTTGATTTCGCCTTTTTTGCTCACGATCGCGGCTTGCGGGTAAATCGCACGGTAAGAGAAGGCTGTGCCGGTGCAGCGCTGGCACTCGGTGCAGGCGCAGGCATAGACCCGCCTTGGTTCACCGGTACAGATGAGCTCTACCTTCCTACAGGAGCAAGTCGCTCTGCGTATTGAACTAGACATTCGTATGCTCCTTGATGTTACGCTGGACGACGATTTTGCCGGGCAACCGGCTGACCACGCTGCTGCGCCTGAACAATGCATCGCTCGTGGAAAAATCAAGCACATTCACAACGATTACGTCAGCTTGCCTGACTGCGTCTTCCAGATCGTTGCTGCTCGTGGCACCCGCGGCAATAACGGGCGCGCATTTTTCATGGGTACGGTTCCAGACGCTGGTAGCGTAGGCGTTGCTCAGGAATGACCTGACAACAGAGGAGCTCATGCGTCCTGCTCCGAGGACACAAGTTTCCTGTTTCATCGTTTTTCTCCGTGGCGGGTGGCCGTTGTAAGATTTACTGCTTGGACGCGCGCAATGCCATGTTATAAAATTGCTTCAGGTTTGAGAAGTACGCACCTTGCGGTAAGGGTCCAAAAACGGCCAGGAGTCCAACAATATGAGAAGTTCGGCACCGGATGATTGCGGGTTTGCTACGGCGCTGCAGGCGATTGGCGGGAAGTGGAAAACATCGTTGCTGTGGCCATTGCATTTGCGCCCGCATCGCTTCGCCGAACTGCGGCGGTTGCTGCCCGGAATCAGCGAGAAAGTGCTCGCACAGCAATTGCGGCAGATGCAAGCTGACGGTTTGATCAGCCGACATGACTACGGGGAAGTGCCACCACGAGTTGAATACTCGATTACGCCTCTTGGGGCAAGCCTGAACGATGCCGTAACGGCGATGTCGAACTGGGGCAAACAGCATGAGCGCTGGAAAGCGCAACAATCGATTTTATTGTAGCCACCTGGATTACACACTTATGGACTACCTATCGCAATTGCTCACCCTCTCTGGCATCATTCTGCTGGCATGCGCCAGTCCTGGGCCTGATTTTGTCGCGGTGACTTCGCATGCCTTGAGTAACCGGCGTTCGGGCGTTTTCGTTGGTTTGGGCATCGCCAGTGCGGTGGTTGTTTGGGCGACGTTGGCCATTCTTGGATTTGGCCTGCTCATCAAAGAGTTATTCTGGCTGTACGAAGCTATCCGCATGGCAGGGGCCATATATCTGGTCTACCTGGGCAGTCGTATGCTGATTGGTGTTTTCAAAGGGAAGTATGACCAACAGGACATGACGGGCGTGTCCACGCAGCGAGCGGGGCAGTCATGGCGCATCGGATTCCTTGTTGGCATTACCAATCCCAAAACAGCTACCTTTTTTGCTACCTTGTTCGTGACCTTGCTGCCTGTTGGTGCGCCGCCCCTGATCTATATTGCTGTTGTCGCGCTGGTGGGCAGCATTACCTGCCTGTGGCTTTGCTTGTTGGCATCCGTATTCTCAATCGGCCGCGTCCGATCCATTTACGCCAGCATCCGTCGTCCCGTCGATGCCCTGATGGGCGCCGCCCTGGTCGGTCTGGGCGTGAGAATGGCAACAAGCCGCTGATGGGTGTTTGCCTGCGGATCGTTGAACCTGGATCTGGGGCGCTGCAGCGATGGCTGTCGGGCCCGGGGAGCGCGCTATGTGAGGCTGCGCTGAATGCACCCAGGGCTGACATTGCGTTGCGTTAACTGGCCGTCTGGCCGGAGGATCAATGCCCGGTCAATTACCGGGGCAAAGAGCCGAAAACGGCCATGATGATATGTACCTGACCCAGGAGGCAGTTGGAATCGCCTGGTCTGGGCTTCGATAGTTTCGGTGTGGGCAGCGTCGTCCAATGCCGCTATGCACGTTCCTCGGCAACCCGGCGCGCCACCGTATCCCGGAAACGAATATTGTGCGGTATGGCGCAAATAACTAATATTG
>DATGQC010000419.1:0-9875 GCA_035304425.1 Advenella sp. | reverse complement strand
GGCTTACCCTGCACCTGCAGCCCGTTTGGTGCATAATCCTGAAAGAGGGCTGGTTTTAGTTGCTGGTCCAGCCAGCCCAGCAAATCCTGCACGAAAATTTTATTCACGACGTCTTCCTATGTATCGTTTTTGGTTACTGTTATCTCAGGCGGTCACCGTCTGCCTGGCGTTGGTATTTACCATTACAACATTGCGCCCGGGCTGGCTGACGCCAGGCGCCGGCGACGCGCCACGCACCCTGCCCGCCACGACGCTTACTTCAGCCAATGAAAGCCTGAGCTTTGCCGCGGCCGTTGCTGCAGCCACCCCCTCTGTTGTGAATATCTACACGACAAAGAATATCGAGTCGCCGTTCAAGAACCTGCCGGATGTGCCCGCACTCAAACCCTTTATCAAGGATAACAAGGATCTGAACAATATGGGCCCCACCAATCTGGGTTCCGGTGTTATCGCTTCGGACTAGGGCTATATTCTGACCAACTATCACGTGATTGAAGCCGCGGATTCCATTGAGGTAGGCCTGACCGACGGACGCAAGGCGCCCGCCAAACTGATCGGCACCGATCCCGATACCGATCTGGCCGTACTCAAGGCCGATCTGCCAGACTTGCCGGTCATTCACTACAACGCCGGCAATACGCCGCGAATCGGCGATATGGTCCTGGCGATCGGCAATCCGTTCGGCGTGGGCCAGACCACGACCATGGGCATCGTCTCGGCGCTGGGCCGCACCGGCCTGGGAATCAATACCTATGAGAATTTCATTCAAACCGATGCCGCCATCAATCCTGGAAACTCCGGCGGCGCGCTGATCAATACACGAGGCGATTTGATCGGCATCAATACCGCCATTTACACCGAATCGGCTGCCGGCGGTTCGCTGGGCATCGGCTTTGCCACTCCCGCCGACACCGCCATGCGCATCATGTACGAAATCATCAAAACCGGCAGCGTCTCACGCGGCTGGCTCGGCATAGAACCGCAAGACATCACTACCGACCTGGCCAGGGCATTCAATCTGAAAAACACCAACGGTGTGATTATAGCCACGCTGGCCCCCAATGGCCCGGCCGGGCAGGCTGGCCTGCTGGTTGGCGACATTCTGCTGGCAGCCAATGGCGAGCAAATTACCGGCACCGATCATCTGCTGAACAAAATCGCCGAGTTTGCGCCCCAGTCCAAAGTCACCTTCACCGTTTTGCGCGGCGGCAAAAAGCATGACTTCATCGTCACGCTGGGTAAACGGCCCCAGGTAACCACTACCAATTGATCGCGATGGATAACGGCAGATAGACGGTCCTGCCGTCTTGTTCTGCCACACCTATCTCCCGGTCCTGCGGTTGATGCCGTGATCTTTGCCTTCACGCGCCATCAGGTGGTTCACACCCTGCAACATCCTAACCGTCCCGATCAGCGCGCGAAGCGCAACCGCTGCTCATCCCCCATTCATCCCCCTTCTACCGCGTGCCGCACGCATGAGCGCCCATCATCGGCGGCGGTGCGCTCCTGCGGGGATGTCGATAATATGACACGCAAAATATTCAATCTCCTCGGCGCAATGATTGCCGGACGAGCGACACCGAAGATGATTCGCATCGCGGTTTAATCCGTGCGAACACAGCCGACACACAGCAGCAAAGAACCGGGAGCGACCAGTGAAAAAGCAAAGAGGAGAAAAAACAGAAACGATGACCAGACGAGCGGCGGCATGAGCAGGAACGATCCCACTGCCCCGATCTGCGCCATCAGTAGGCCCGAACGCTGCGCCGCCTTGCCGTACGCACCGCTGTCATTCGATATGGGCCACAGCGCCTGTTTACGCCGCTGCTGCGCATAAGCGGCGTGCGGTCACGCGTCGTACTCTGCCATGGGTTCGGCGCAACCATTAACGGCGCAATACCGCCAAGCGACTGAAACGCAAGCCGCCCGCCCTATTCCTCGGCGTCTGACTCTTCCCGACCCAGCTTGCTGACTTTGACAAAGCGCGCAGCAAACAGGCCCAGCTCAAACAGCAAACACAGAGGAACCGCCAGCAAAAACTGCGACATGACATCAGGCGGCGTTACCACCGCGGCCACCACAAAGGCCCCGACAATGACATAACCCCGCATGGCCTTGAGCTTGTCCACTGAAATCATACCGGTGCTCACAAGCACGACGACGACGATCGGCACTTCGAACGTGACGCCAAAGGCAAGGAACATGGTCATCACAAAGCCAAGATAAGCCTCTATGTCCGGTGCGAAATTGATCGATTCGGGCGAGACCATCGCGATGAAATGAAAGATGGTATGGAAAACGATGTAATAGCAGAATGCCATGCCGAAAAAGAACAGCAGCGTACTGGAAACCACCAGCGGCATGGCCAGCTGTTTTTCATGACGGTACAGACCTGGTGCGATAAACGCCCAGGCCTGGTACAACACGTAAGGCAGCGCGATCATAAACGCAAGCAACAGCGTTACCTTGAGCGGCACCAGAAACGGCGTGATCACGCCGGTGGCGATCATCCGGTTGCCCGCTGGCAACGACGCAATCATGGGCTGCGCAATAAAATCATAGACCGCACCAGTGCCCGGATAAATACACAGAATGGCAAAGATTCCGATCACGGCCAGCAACGCCCGGATCAAGCGCGTACGCAGCTCGATCAGATGGGAAAAAAAGCTGTCTTCAGGCAGATTTTCCTGCGCGTGATCGGGAGGAAGAATTGGATTGGCCATCAGGAATGCTTATCGGAACGGGTAACGACAGAAGCCGGCGCATCGGCGTCGGTGGATTTGATATC
Source organism: Advenella sp. (assembly GCA_035304425.1). GTDB lineage: Bacteria > Pseudomonadota > Gammaproteobacteria > Burkholderiales > Burkholderiaceae_B > Advenella. Next base: position 7,087 of record DATGQC010000419.1, on the reverse strand, counting down.
GGGCCGATCAGCCGCCGCTGGCTGGTGTGATGCAGTCTGCTGCGCAACCTGGGAAGCCGGCTTGTCAACAGATGGAGCGCCGACTGGCGTTGATGCCGCTGCCGGTTCGCCGGCGCCGGTCGCACCAGCCCCCACGACAGGCTCGACAGGAGGCGCCGACAATGGCGCCATCAGATCTGCAACCCCTGCTGTAGTCGATTGCGGGCCGGCCGGCGAAGCAGCGGAGGCCGGCGCAATTGCCCCGGCTGGCTCAGCCATGGTGCGGGCGGTATCGGGCAGCGCATCGGCACGATTGTCTTCAGCAGCGCCGTCCGATTGCCCTTCAGTGGCCGTTGTCGTGTTCGGGCTGACGCTATCGCGCAGCGAATGACCGGTTTTCTCCAGGTCATCCCGCAGGGCATTGACCGGATTGCGCAAGGCGCTGGCAGTATCTTCTACCGAGGACTTGACATCGCTGACGGCCGACTGCATTTCTTCTTTTATTTTGGCAATTTCCTGGATATCCACTTCCCGCTGAATATCGCTTTTGACATCGTTTACGTAGCGCTGCGCGCGCCCCACCAGATGGCCCAGCGTACGGGCGACCGTAGGCAGGCGTTCGGGGCCGATCACAATAAGCCCCACCACACCGATAACGAACAGCTCTCCGAAACTTAAACCAAACATACTTGCTACTTTTCAAGAAGATCGGCGGAATATGCCGCAGCTGATGCCGACCGCCGGCACGACGTGTTTACTCGGACTTTTCACGAGCCTGTACGTCGATCGCATCCGGATTGGCGCGTGCCGCGCCGGACCGCGCCGGATCCTGCGTGTCGGCAACCTTGCGATTGAGCCCGTCGTCTTTGGACGCATCGGCTTCTTCATTGGCGTCCTTGATGCCTTTTTTGAAACCCTTGACGGCACCACCCAGATCTTCGCCGACATTACGCAGCTTTTTGGTACCAAAAATGAGGGCGATAATGACCAGTACGATCAACCAGTGCCATATACTCAGACTGCCCATGTGTTACTCCTGAAATCAGATTGCGTGAATACGCATACTATACCAATTAATTGGCGAACCAATACGGAAATTTCATGAACCCAATCGCAGTTTATGCACTGCGGTCCGGCGCACCGCCGGCGCGTTCATGATTACGTGCGGCCTTTTCCTCCAGTCCGGACAGGCCCTCGCGCCGGGCCAGCTCGGCCAGCACGTCTTCAGGCCGAAGCCCGAAATGGGTCAGCGCAACCAGACAGTGAAACCACAAATCGGCCGTTTCGGAGACGATCCGCTCGGGAATGCCATCTTTTGCCGCCATCACCAACTCAGTCGCCTCTTCGCCGATCTTCTTCAGAAAAGCATCAGGCCCGCGCGCCAGCAGTTTGGCTGTATATGACGCTTGTGAATCACCGCCGGCTTCTGGCCTGCGGGTTTCCAGCACATCGGCCAAACGGGTCAGAATATCGGCAGCAGGCGCAGGCAGGTTATCTCGCGTCATTTGTACATACTCTCCGGATCTTTGAGCACCGCATCAGTGACCTGCCATTGTCGTTCCTGCGCAGTACCGGTCAGCTCACGAAAGAAACAGCTTTCCCGTCCGGTATGGCAGGCCACGCCGCCTTGCTGCTCGACGGTAAGCAATATTACATCTCCGTCGCAATCCAGGCGCAACGAACAAACCCGCTGAGTATTGCCCGACTCTTCGCCCTTGCGCCAGAGGCGCTTGCGCGACCGCGACCAATAAACCGCCTTGCCGGTGTCCGCCGTTTCCAGCAAGGCATCGCGGTTCATCCAGGCCACCATCAGGATCCGGCCGCTTTGCCAGTCCTGGGCGATGGCAGGCACCAGGCCATCGGCATCGAATACGACTTCATTTATCCAGTTCATTAAGTGTTCCTGACCTGTATCCCGTGTTCGGCCATATACGCTTTGGCCTGCGCGATACTGTAATCGCCATAATGGAATATGCTGGCGGCCAGCACCGCGCTGGCGCGGCCTTCGTTAACGCCGTCGCACAGATGTTGCAGATTGCCGACCCCGCCGGAGGCAATCACCGGCACCGCCACGGCATCGGAAATAGTCCGCGTCAGTTGCAGGTCAAATCCGGCTTGCGTGCCGTCCTGATCCATGCTGGTAATCAATAATTCACCGGCGCCATAGCGCGCCATGCGCACGGCCCAGGCTACAGCGTCTATGCCCGTAGGCTTGCGACCGCCATGAGTAAATACTTCCCAGCGCAGCGGCTCGCCGGGCGCCGAAACCCGTCGCGCGTCCACCGCCACCACGATGCATTGCGAACCGTAATAATCGGCGCAGGCGCGCACCAGCTCGGGTTCATTCACCGCCGCGCTATTGATGGAGACTTTGTCTGCCCCGGCATTGAGCAGGCGCTGCACGTCGGCCAGCGCCCGTACGCCGCCGCCGACCGTGAGCGGAATAAACACTTCCGATGCCACCTGCTCTATCATGGACAAGGTCAGATCCTTGCCGTCACTGGTGGCCGTAATATCCAGGAAAGTGAGTTCGTCGGCCCCCTGTTCATTGTAGCGTCTGGCGATTTCAACCGGGTCACCGGCATCGCGCAACTGAACAAAATTCACACCTTTGACGACCCGCCCGGCCGTTACATCAAGACAGGGTATGACGCGTGTGGTCAGAGTGTGTGCCGGCGCCGTAGAATGTGTCACTCCTGCTCGTCCCCGTTCAGTTCGTCAGCCAAGTCCTGCGCTGCCTGAAAGTCCAGCGTGCCTTCGTAGATGCTGCGCCCCAGAATGACGCCTTCGACCCCTTCCTGTTCTACTGCGCACAAGGCCTCGATATCGGTGAGGTCCGTAACACCGCCCGAGGCGATGACCGGGATCCTGACGTGCTGGGCCAGACGCACCGTCGCGTCGATATTGACGCCAGTGAGCATGCCGTCGCGGCCGATATCGGTGTAGATAATCGATTCGACACCGTAGTCTTCAAACTTGCGGCCAAGATCGAGCACATCATGCTTGGTCAGTTTACTCCACCCATCGGTCGCCACTTTGCCATCCTTGGCATCGAGGCCGACAATGATATTGCCTGGAAAAGCGCTGCAGGCATCCTGCAGAAAGCCCGGATCCTTCACCGCCGCCGTACCGATAATGATGTACTGGATGCCGAAATCCAGGTACCGTTCAATGGTGTCCAGATCGCGGATGCCGCCGCCGATCTGCACCGGGATGTCGTCTCCGACAGCCCGCACGATGGCCTTGATCACGTCTTCATTTTTGGGCTTGCCGGCGACGGCCCCGTTCAGGTCGACCAGATGCAGGCGTCGCGCGCCCTGGTCATACCATTGTTCCGCCACGGTAACCGGGTCTTCGGAAAAAATGGTGGCGTCCTGCAAGTCCCCCTGACGCAGGCGTACGCAACGCCCGTCCTTCAAATCAATGGCTGGTATGAGCAGCATAACAATTAGATTATCAAAGTAAGAATAAAATTAAAATTATGAGCGCCTGACGCGATCTCACAATTCACCCGACTGCCATGACCTTAATGGTCAGATATCCCAGTTTACAAAATTCCGGTAAAGACGCAAGCCAAATTGCGCGCTTTTCTCGGGATGGAACTGTACTGCAAAGATATTGTCGCGCGCCACGGCACAGGTGAAATTGTGTCCGTATACGGTTTCCCCCACAGAAATGGCGGCGTCTGCCGGATCGACATAATAACTGTGGACGAAATAAAAGTAGCTGTCGTCCGGAATGCCATCCCATAAAGCATGTGGTCTTGCCTGCCTGACACGGCTCCAGCCCATATGCGGCACCTTGAGCGGACGCGCCTCATGCTGCACCCGCGCAGCAGACGTATCAGACTGCTCCTGCAAATTCACGGCAAATTGCGGCCCGGCGAACTTGCGCACGATGCCGGGGAAAATGCCCAGGCACGGCACATCGCCTTCCTCGCTGTGCTGCATCAGCATCTGCTCACCCACGCAAACCCCCAGCAGGGGCTTGCTGTCGGCGGCACGAAGGACTGCCTCCATCAATCCGGAACGCTGCAGATTGCGCATACAGTCAGGCATGGCTCCCTGCCCCGGAAAAACCACCCGGTCTGCCCTCTCAAGCGCCGCGACATCGGAGGCAAGATAAACATCCGCCTCGCTTGCCGCATGGCGCAAGGCGCGCTCTACCGAATGCAGGTTCCCCATGCCATAGTCGACAATGGCGATTTTGGCGCTCATAAACGCATTCCCGCCATTACAGCACGCCTTTGGTCGAAGGAATCACGCCTTCGCTGCGCGGATCCGGGGTCAGGGCCATGCGCAGCGCCCGGCCGAACGCCTTGAAAACGGTTTCGGCCTGATGATGCGAATTGGTCCCGCGCAAATTGTCGATATGCATTGTCACCAGCGCATGATTGACAAAGCCCTGGAAAAATTCGCGCATCAGATCGACGTCAAAGCGCCCCACGTGCGAGCGGGTAAAGGGAATGTGATATTCCAGGCCTGGACGACCCGAAAAGTCGATGACCACGCGTGACAGCGCCTCGTCCAGAGGCACATAGGAATGACCGTAACGGGTTAATCCTTTTTTGTCGCCTACCGCCTTGGCCACGGCCTGGCCCAGCGTAATGCCGACATCTTCCACGGTGTGATGATCGTCGATATGCACATCGCCGTCACATTTGATATCCAGATCAATAAGGCCATGACGCGCGATCTGGTCGATCATGTGATCAAGAAAAGGCACGCCGGTATCAATGGACTGTTTGCCTGTGCCATCCAGGTTAAGTGAAACCCGGATGCGGGTTTCATTGGTATTTCGGGTAATGTCAGCGGTTCGCATCACTTATCGTCAGGTAGAAGTGTTCAGGCGGTAGCGCGCACTCTGCGCGTGCGCAGCAAGGCCTTCGCCATCGGCCAGTTCGGCGGCAATCGCCCCTAGTGTAATCGCTCCTGCCTCGGACACATGGATAATACTGCTGCGTTTCTGAAAATCATAGACGCCCAGCGGCGAGGAAAAGCGGGCGGTACGTGCGGTTGGCAGCACGTGATTGGGTCCGGCGCAGTAGTCACCCAGCGCTTCGGACGAAAAACGTCCCAGAAAAATCGCACCGGCATGGCGGATTTTGCCGGCGAGCTCTGCCGCATTTGCGGTGGAGATCTCAAGATGTTCGGGAGCAATTTCATTTGCAATAGAAACCGCTTCGTCAAGATCCTGCACCTGAATCAATGCGCCACGGTCAGCCAGACTTTTGCTGAGAATGTCGGCGCGCGGCATGGTGGGCAGCAGGCGTACGATCGCCTCCTGCACTTTTTCCAGAAAACCGGCATCGGGACACAGCAAAATGGCCTGAGCCAGTTCGTCATGCTCGGCCTGGGAAAACAGATCCATCGCGATCCAGTCTGCCGGCGTGGTGCCGTCACAGATAATCAGGATCTCGCTGGGACCGGCGACCATGTCAATGCCTACCGTCCCGAAAACCCGGCGTTTGGCCGCAGCCACATAGGCGTTGCCAGGGCCGACAATTTTGTCCACAGCGGCAATGCTGTCGGTGCCATACGCCAGCGCACCCACTGCCTGGGCCCCGCCGATGGCGACGACGCGATCAACACCAGCCACGGCCGCGGCAGCCAGCACCAGCGGGTTACGCACGCCATCGGGCGTTGGTGTGACCATAATGACTTCGCCTACCCCGGCCACCTTGGCCGGAATCGCGTTCATCAGCACCGAAGAGGGATAAGCCGCCTTGCCGCCCGGTACGTACAGACCAACGCGATCCATGGGCGTAATTTTCTGGCCCAGCACCGTACCATCTTCTTCCTGGTACTGCCAGGATTCGGCTTTCTGCCGGTCATGATACACGCGTACGCGGTGCGCGGCCTGCTCCAGCGCCTGGCGTCGAGCCGGCGCCAGCGCAGCCAGCGCGGCCTTGCACGCTGCGGGCGCAATCTCCAGGTCTGCCATCGCGGTAACCGGCAAACGGTCGAATTTGGCCGTGTATTGCAGAACGGCGGCATCGCCGCGCTGCCTGACATCTTGCAAAATGCCGGCAACGGCCTGCTCAATATGGGCGTCTTCACCGGCCTCAAAAGCCAGTAGCCGGCGCAGCTTGCCCGCGAACCCGTCGGCACGGGAATCCAGTCGATTGATTACAGGTTTCATAGCTTCAGATTATCCCTGCGAGGGCGTTGCGTGTTCAAAGGCATCCAGAATGGGCTGCAAAACCGCAGCGCGGGTCTTGAGCGCTGCCTGGTTCACGATCAGCCGGGACGACACGGGCATGACGTCTTCCACCGCGACCAGACCGTTGGCGCGCAGGGTGCCACCGGTAGAGACCACATCGACAATGGCGTCGGCCAATCCGACCAGCGGCGCCAGCTCCATGGAGCCATACAGCTTAATGATATCAACATACACGCCCTTACGGGCAAAATGCTCGCGTGCGACGTTAACGTACTTGGTCGCCACGCGCAGGCGCGCACCCTGGCGCACCGCCGCCTCGTAATCAAAACCGTCGCGCACCGCAACGGCCAGGCGACAGCGCGCGATATTCAGATCAATGGGCTGATACAGCCCGCCCGGATGTTCTTTGCCATATTCGTACAGCACATCCTTGCCGGCAATGCCGAAATCGGCCGCGCCATATTGTACATAGGTGGGCACATCGGAGGCGCGCACAATCAAAATCCGCAAATCATCGCGGCTGGTGGGCAGTATCAACTTGCGCGACTGGTCGGGATGCTCGGTCACGACGATGCCTGCCTGCTCCAGCAGCGGCAGCGTTTCTTCGAAGATACGCCCTTTTGACAGGGCCATGGTCAGTTGAGGATTCTGTGTCATGATGATCAGCTCCGCAGTCGCTGGATGTCGGCGCCCACCGCCTGCAGCTTGTCTTCCATTTTTTCGTAACCCCGATCCAGATGGTAGATGCGATCTATGATGGTTTCACCGGTCGCTGCCAGGCCGGCAATAACCAGGCTGGCCGAGGCCCGCAGATCGGTCGCCATGACCTGGGCCCCCATGAGCTGCGACACACCGTTGATAACTGCCGTGTGGCCGTCCAGCTCAATATCTGCCCCCATACGCATCAGTTCGGGCACATGCATGTAACGGTTCTCGAAAATATTTT
>DATGQC010000418.1:0-3695 GCA_035304425.1 Advenella sp. | reverse complement strand
CCTTGCCCAAACCGGTCAGCGCGGCGCACTATGCCTGGCAGACGGGGTTACTGCTCAGCAAACGCCCGTTCAATCACAAACGCGCCGGGGCGCGAAGTGTTGCCCTCACTGAAACCGCGACGCTCCAGCGCCGTTTTCAGGTCACGCAGCATTTCCGGACTGCCGCAAATCATGGCGCGGTCGGTTTCAGGATTCAGCGCGGGCACGCCCAGGTCGGAAAACAGTTTTCCGGACTCCAGCAATGCGGTAATCCGGCCCTCGTTGCGGAAAGACTCACGCGTGACCGTTGGATAGTACTTCAGCTGTTCCGAGACCATTTCGCCCAGAAACTCATGTTTGGGCAATTCGTTCGTAATGTAATCGTGATAGCACAGTTCATTGGCATATCGAACACCGTGCACCAGAATCACCTCGTCAAAGCGCTCGTAGGTTTCCGGATCGCGGATCAGGCTCATGAAAGGCGCCAGACCGGTTCCCGTGGCCAGCATATACAGACGCTTGCCGGGAAGCAGGTAATCGACCAGCAGCGTTCCCGTGGGTTTTCGGCCAACAATTATGCTGTCGCCCTCCTTGATGTGCTGCAAACGCGAGGTCAAAGGACCATCTGGTACCTTGATGCTCAGAAACTCCAGGTGATCTTCATAGTTTGCACTGGCAATACTGTATGCGCGCAGCAGCGGCTTGCCGTTGACGGGCAGACCGATCATGGTGAAATGCCCGTTGGAAAAACGCAATGCCTGGTCACGGGTAGTGGTAAAACTGAACAATCGGTCTGTCCAGTGGTGGATGCTGAGGACTTTGCCTTCCAGAAATGCGGCCATTGTAAAACGTACCTTCAGGGGGATAAAAAAACACAGAATGGACAATTATTGCGATTGTACTAGCCGCAATACTTGTCGCTGATCAAAGAACCCTTTATTTTAGTGGTTAAATCACAGCTGCACTGCCGCCTTGGTATAATTCGGCACATCTTCCTGGTTGTTTCCCCATGCCTCCCTCTTCGCGCAAACCCTCCGACAAACGGTTTCTCAGCCTTTCGATGCTGCTGTTTCCCCTGGCCATGGTGCTATATGAACTGTCCGCCTATATCGGCAACGACATGGTTCAGCCGGCCATGCTCACCATCACCGCCGAATATGGTGTAGACGACGCCTGGGTGGCCTCGTCGATGTCGCTGTATATTCTGGGCGGCGCCAGTCTGACCTGGCTGATCGGGCCCCTGTCCGACCGCTATGGACGGCGACGCATCATGCTGGCGGGCGTGATGTATTTTATCGCGACCAATTTGCTGATTCTGCTGGCCCCCACCATCGAATGGTTCATGCTGCTGCGTTTCCTGCAGGGAATGGGGCTGTGCTTCATTGCCGCAGTCGGCTATGTCAGCATACAGGAGGCGTTTGAAGAACTGACGGCCATTCGCGTGATGGCGCTGATGGCCAATATTTCCATGGTCGCTCCCCTGCTGGGCCCGCTGGCCGGCGCTGCCCTGATCAGTATCGTGTCGTGGCACTGGGGTTTTATCATTATCGCCACCATCGCCGGGGTCTCGTTGATCGGGCTGTTCCTGCACATGCCCGAAACAGTTAATCTGGCCCTGCCCAAAGTACCAGCGCCGCAAATCTGGCAGCAATACCGCCTGGTGCTCAAAAACCGCCTGTTCATGCAACTGACGCTTTATTTTCCGTTGATCGTTTTGCCCATGCTGGTCTGGATCGGTCTGTCGCCCGTATTTCTGATCAAGGACATGGGTATGACCAATATGGGCTACGGGTTGTCCCAATTACCGATTTTTATCAGCCTGATTGTCGGCAATCTGGCGCTAGCCAAATATGCCCCGCGCTTTCCGGTAGGGCAATCGGTGTATTTTTCCATGCCCCTGATGATCGCCGGTGGTATTTTGCTGATGCTGGCCGGTTTTATTCCGTCCTTTGAATACCTCGGGCTGGTTATCGGGCTGGCCCTCTCTGCATTCGCACAAGGCATTAGCTTTGCAGTCCTGTATCGTTTTACCCTGATGGCATCCGATCAGCCCAAAGGCGTTGTGGCCGCTGTCATGAGCCTGATCATGATGCTGATACAGGCGGTGGGCATTGAATTGTTCAAGCTGGTTTATGTGCATTGGGGCCTGGCGGCCCTGTGCGTCATGAACGGCCTGCTCATGCTGGTATTTGCTGCCTTGACGCCCCCACTGATGCGCAGGACCATGCGCGTGGTCACGCCCGGGCCGGTCATTCCTGCCGCCTGATCCAATTGTGCGGCAGGGCGTCATGACAATCGCTGACGGCAGGCCGGATAGGATGCACCGACAACCGCATCAAAAGTGCCGCCTTGCCAGGCAGACAAGGACAGTACGATTAAACCAGTGCCCCATTTAAACCGGCGCGGCCTCGGCCTGCAACCCGAGCCCATTTGCCTTCGCCTGCGCCGGCGGACCCCGGCGGCACTGCGCGCGACGTATTGCTACAGCCCGTCCAGCTTTTCGCTTAACACTTCGCGACTGATCTCGCCCACCTGCGTGCGTTGCAGTGTATTACCGTTAAAGAACAAAGTGGTTGGCAGGCCGCGCGTGCGAAAATGCGCGGACAGGGCCGAGCCAGGATCCAGTCGAATCCACGAAGCCAGGTCCAGTCCTTCCTGTCGCAAATAGTTTTCAATGGTCGCAGCCGACTCTCCCTGATTCACAAACAGAAACCGCACCTCAGGGTTCTGCCGGGCAGCCTGCTCAAGCATGGGCATTTCGCGGCGACAGGGGCCGCACCAGGTCGCCCAAAGGTTGATGACCACCTTCTGGTTGCTCAGATCCGTCAGGTTGTGCATTTGACCATGCATGTCTGCCAGCGCCATGGCCGGCAAGGGCTGGGCAAGCGGGGCGGGCACCAGCAGCGCCAGCGAGGCCATCAAAGCAGCCACCAGGCCAAGCAACGCGCCGCCCAGGGCACGCAGGCGCCACCCCTGCAACAACACCAGAGACGCCACGGCCGCGGCAAGCGCCCAGCCGATGTCGAAGCCGCCCTGCCAGAAATAGAAGATGCGCCAGGGTTCGGCCAGGAAACTGTCCCAATGACGCATCACGAAGCCCAGCCTGGCGCTGGCCAGCACCATAAGCATGACCAGCCACGGCCAGCGATCAAATTGCGGGCTGGCCCGCCGGGTCAGCACCGCGCACCCGGCCAGCAGCGCAATCACACCCGCGATCACCGCAAGCACCATGGGGGCAAAGAAAAAAGGACCTATCGCCATTGCAGAAAAACCATTGTAAAAACCCCGAAAAGACGGCTCACATCATAGCATCAGGGCTAACTGCAATATCCCCGCCAAAGCTTTGCATATAATATCGACACTGACACCACTACAATGCCGGCCCGCGCCGGCGGTCTTTTATTATCGAATGACTACTGCCTCCACCCACCACGCCTGTACCAGCGCCGACCGTCCGGTGCTGGTATCGGTGCGTAATCTGAAAAAACACTTCGATCTGGGTCGCCGCCAATCAGTCTGCGCAGTCAATGGCGTGTCATTCGATATTCACGAAGGCGAAACGCTGGGACTGGTGGGCGAATCCGGTTGCGGCAAATCCACTGCCGGGCGCACGATTCTTGGCCTGTACGAACCTAACGAGGGACAGGTCATTTTCCGCGGGCAAGATATCCATCGTCTCCAGGGGCAGGCCCGTCGCCAGGTGCAGCGCGACATGC
>DATGQC010000417.1:0-4892 GCA_035304425.1 Advenella sp. | reverse complement strand
ATTACAACTTCAAGATCTGGTGGGGCATTCTGGCGCCCAAAGGCACGCCCGATGCCATTGTCGCAAAACTGAATGACGCACTTAAACAGGTAACGTCCGACGAGGAGCTGAAAAAATTCTTCATCACGGAAGGTGCCGAAGCCGCCTATATGACGCCCGCCGATTTTGACAAGGAAATCAGCGACAACATCGCCCTTTGGAAAAAAGTTGCCAGGGACAGCGATATTCACGTACAGAAATAAACACGGATCAGCCTTATGATATCAACAACTTCAGGAAACAATGCATTGCCACTGGCCGGTATCCAGGTGCTGGATCTGAGCGCCTATATTGCCGGACCATACGGTTGCACGCTGTTGTCCGACCTGGGCGCGCAGGTCATTAAAATCGAACCGCCCGAGGGCGATAACCTGCGCAAATATCCTTCAACGCTGCAGGCAGAGAGCCGGGCATTTATCGGCGTAAATAGAGGAAAGCGCGGGATCAGCCTGGATTTGAAAAGCGCCGAGGGCTATGACATATTCCTGAAACTGCTACATAAGGCTGATGTGCTGGTGCATAATTTTCGTCCCGCCGTGCCGCCGCGCCTGAAGATCGATTTTCCGACCTTATCACAACTGAATCCAAAGCTGGTCTACTGCGCCATGACCGGCTATGGTTCGTCCGGCCCCATGGCCAACAACGCCGGATATGACCAGGTGCTGCAGGCCATGTCGGGCATTTGCGACTCACAGGGCATGGGCAAGGCCGAGCCGGAAATTGTGTATGGCTCTGTTGTGGATTTTTACGCCAGCGCGATGATCGCCAACAGCGTCAATGCGGCGCTGTTCAAAAGGGAACGCACCGGCCGGGGCTCGTATGTGGAAGTGTCGCTGCTGGCCAGCGCGCTGACCATGCAGTCTACGCGCCTGGTGTGGGCAGAAGGCGAGCCCAAGAACATCGAGCGCGATATGCGCTCTGGCGGCATCACCGGCATTCATCCGACGAAGGATGGGTTTATTTACCTGTCAGCCAATACACCGCACTTCTGGCAAGCGCTGTGCACCTTGCTGGGGCTGACATCCCTGGCCAACGACGAAAGATACGACACCGTGCGCAAGCGCGCCGAAAATGCCGGCGTCATCGTTCCCATCATTCGCGGTGCTTTGCAGCAACGCAGCGCGGCCCAATGGGAAGCGCATTTTGGCACTCAGGTGCCCTGCGCCATGATCCGACCGGTGCATGACATGTTCGAACACCCGCAAGTGCAGGCAGAGGGGATGGTGCGCGAATTCTCACACAGCAAAATCGGCAAATACAAAAGCATTACCGGCCTGATTAAAATGGACCACGCGGCCTGCGCCACGGAACGGGCAGCGCCCGATTTCGGGGAGCATACGAGCGAACTGCTGGCCGAATATGGATATTCCGAGCAGCAAATAGATCAATTCAGACAGCGCGGCATCGTGCGTTAACAGGGAGCACTCATGACTACAAACGCCTGCTGGAAACAGCGCCCTGCGGGGGCGAACTGGGGAGACTTCGGTCCTGACGACCAATTGGGCCGCCTGAACTGGATTGACGCCGCGGCGCGCGTGCGAGCTGCCCGTGAAATACAGCAAGGCCTTGCTTTTTCCCTGAGCCTGCCGCTGGATGTTCCCAGGCAGCCGGTGCTCAACCCACGCCGCGCCGGGCCGGCGATACGCCCGTCAATGAAAAACGGCGTGCCCATTTTCAACTTCCCGTTGGGCAACGACACGCCCGGCGCCACCGATGTGGTGAGCGACGATGTCGTGACCATGTCGCCGCAGTATTCAACGCAATGGGACGCACTCGGGCATGTCTGCTCCTGCTTTGATGCACAGGGATCAGGTACGGCAGCGCCGGTTGGCTATAACGGCTTTCGTGTCGTCGACCATCAACACGCCGTCATGGACAACTTCAATGGGGCGGCGGCGCTGTCCATCGATCCCATGGCGCAGCACGGCATTCAGGGGCGCGGCGTACTGATCGATTTGCGCTACCACTTTGGCGACGCCGCGAGGCTGGTCAGCTTTGCCGACATCGAAGCCGTGATGAAGGCCGACCGTATTGTGCTGCACAAAGGCGACATTGTATGTTTTCACACAGGTCTTGCCGATATTGCGCTGAATCTGAGCGCCGAAGCCGACCATGAAATTCTGAAAACCAGTTGCTGTGCGCTGGACGGCAACGATCCGAAGTTGCTGGAATGGATTACGCAATCACAGGTGTCTGCCCTCGTCGCCGATAATCATGCAGTGGAAAAGCGCAATTACACGCTGAACAAAGATCAGGGGGCACTGTTGCCGCTGCACGAGCACTGCCTGGTCAAACTGGGCATGCCATTGGGCGAACTATGGCATCTGTCAATCCTGGCCAAATGGTTGCGCGAAAACGGGCGCCATGCCTTTTTTCTGACAGCGCCGCCCATTTATTTGCGCGGCATGGTAGGGGCGCCAGTCAATCCTGTGGCTACCGTATAGCCGAAGATCCGACCGCTTCACCACAACAACACGGGTACACAATCATAATTATCACGGAGTACATAATGCATATGTCATTGAAAAAAACACTTATCTCTTTTGCCATGGGCTGCAGCGTGCTGGCCAGCGGCACAGCCTGGTCTGCCGATTATCCGAGCAAGGCTATCCGCCTGATCGTGCCCTACTCTGCCGGCGGCGGCGCCGACAATGCAGCACGCATTATTGCCAAAGCGCTGGGCGACACCCTTAAGCAACCCATTGTGATAGAGAACAAGGCAGGCGCGAGCGGCTCTATCGGCGCCACTCAGGTTGCACGCGCGCCTGCCGATGGCTACACCCTGCTGTATGACGCATCGTCGTTTTCCATCAATCCGGTGTTGCGCAAACTGCCATACGATCCATTGAAAGACTTTATTGGCGTCTCCAAAGTCGTCAGCTCTCCCTATCTGATGGTGGTACCGGCCAATTCGCCCTATGACAGCGTTAAATCCTATGTCGATGCTGCCAAGGCATCACCCGGAAAACTGACGTTTGCATCCTACGGTATCGGCAGCCCCGTCCACATTGTGGGCGAATTGCTCAAGCAGGAAACCGGCATTGATGTCGTGCATGTTCCCTATAAGGGCGGCGCGCCTGCTTTGGTCGATGTCATGAGTGGCGTGGTGGACACCTATTTCGCCAATGCAGCATCGGCCATGTCGTATATCCGCGGCAAGAAGCTCAAAGCACTGGCAACCACCGCCGCCAAACGCAGCGACGATCTGCCTGATGTGGCGACCATGGAGGAACAGGGCGTCAAAATGGATGTGAGCGAGTGGAACGGCATATTCGCCCCGGCGGGCACGCCCGAGCCGGTCATCAGCAAACTGTCCGAAGCCATCAGCACTGCCCTCAGGGATCCGGCAACCATCAAGCAACTGAATAATCTGGGGATGCAGGTTGAAGGCAGCTCACCCGAGGCGTTCAGATCATTTATTACAAACGAATTGAAACGCTGGGATGCCGTCGCCAAACAGAACAATATCAGGCTCGATTAACGGGGCATGACGCGACCGGGATCGCTACGTCGCCATGACAAAAGAACTGAAAAGAACCGACAGGAACTGCCGGGATCATCCCGGCAGGTAGTGGCCTTTTTACATTGCGGCTACGCGGGCATCATCCCGGCCAGATTAAATATTCGATTCAATTGATTTTTATGTTTGCCTCTTTGGCCAGGGCCTTCCAGGCGGGAATTTCCTTTTTTACCACCGCATCGAGCGCTTCCGGCGTTCCTCCCACGGCGACAGCTCCCTGGGCTAGAAAAGCCTGCTGTATGGTTTTATTGGCGGCAGCCTCTGCCAGCACTTTCTGGATCTTATCGATAATCGGCCGCGGCGTGCCGGCCGGTGCGAACATGGCGTACCAGGAATCCACATTGAATCCGTCAATCGTTTCGGCCATTGACGGCACATCCGGAACTACCGGCGTGCGTTCGTTCGTGGACACGGCAAGCGCCTTGAGTTTGCCGTTACGGATGTATTGAGTCACCGCCGGCAGCGATACCCACAGCAAGGGTATCTGCCCGCCCAGCACGTCCACTGTTGCCGGGCCGCCGCCCCGATACGGCGCATGGGTCAACTGAACCTTCCCCAGCTTCTTGAATAATTCACCTGCAATATGACTGGGCGATCCGACTCCTGCCGATCCGTAGATCACCGGCGTGTCCGCAGCCTTGGCGTACTCAATAAGTTCCGGAACCGTTGACGGTTTGAACGAAGGGTGCGCAACCAGCACCTGAGGCGCTGACGCAACCATCGATACAGGGTCCAGGTCTTTCTCTGTATCAAAGGGCAATTGCGCATAAATGGCGGGATTGATTGTGTGCGACGATAACGTCAACAGCAGCGTATAGCCATCCGGCGCTGCCTTGGCTACCTGTGCAGTCCCAATGGTGCCACCGGCTCCGCCCTTGTTTTCGATCACCACGCTCTGCCCCAGCCCCTGGGTCAACGGCTCCTGAAGAATCCGAGCGGCCACGTCCACACTACCACCGGCCGGATAGGACACAATCAACCGAATCGGCTTATTTGGGTAGTCCTGGTCCGTTGCGGCAGCAACGGCCGCCGGCGCGCCGCTCAAGACGCAAATAGCGCAAATGGCATGAAGCCATCGCACCGTGTTTTTTCTCAATAGTGTCATGACAGTCTCTCTCAATTGGAATATGATTTATACAGATAAACAACGAATAAACAAAATAGCTATTTGCTCTATTGTTATTGCCCCCGATTTTTGTTCACTGATATTCGTTCTCTGCTATTGACTTCGTGTTATTCGCTTCGTGTTAATCGCCAGCTAGTTTTTCATTTACCGCTGTTACCTCCTCCGGTTGGCTGCCGGCTCATTACACTTATGTAGCAACGCCCGCGT
>DATGQC010000416.1:0-2751 GCA_035304425.1 Advenella sp. | reverse complement strand
CCTGGCGATGAAGCCTTCGGACCGGAAAGCGAATCGACCTGCAAGCTCTGATCCTGCAGGCCTATCCTGGCAGGCGCAGCGATCGGGCGCCTGCCGGATTCATGAATGTTATTTAAACTGACGCAGTCATTGAAATATGATTACCATTTTTGGCATACCCCTTGCTGCTTTTCTGGGCCAGATTCTTCTGGGCCTGGTCAACGGCTCTTTTTATGCAGTGCTATCGCTTGGCCTTGCCGTGATCTTCGGCCTGCTCAATGTGATCAACTTCGCTCATGGCGCACTGTATATGCTTGGAGCCTTCGTGGCGTGGATGGGCCTGCAGTTTCTGGGCCTCAATTACTGGGTCATGCTGATTGTCGCCCCGCTCGTTGTGGGCCTGCTCGGCATTATCATCGAGCGGTTGCTGCTGCGTCATTTGTACAAGCTGGATCATCTTTATGGCCTGCTGCTTACGTTCGGCCTGACGTTGCTCATCGAAGGCATTTTCCGCAGCATGTACGGCGTATCCGGACAACCCTATCCGACCCCCGAATCTTTGCGTGGCGCGGTCAACCTGGGTTTCATGGTATTGCCTATTTATCGCGGCTGGGTTGTCGTCGCCTCGATCATCGCCTGCCTGGTGACCTGGTTCGTGATCGAGCGGACCCGTTTGGGCGCGTTGCTGCGCGCCGGCACCGAGAACGCCAAGCTGGTGGAGGCCTTCGGCATTAATGTGCCCCTCATGGTGACCCTGACCTATGGCTTTGGCGTTGCCCTGGCCGGTTTTGCCGGCGTGCTTGCCGCACCGGTGTTGCAAGTATCTCCGCTGATGGGATCGAATCTTATTATTGTCGTGTTCGCTGTTGTCGTGATTGGCGGCATGGGGTCCATCATGGGTTCTATTGTCACCGGGCTCGGGCTGGGCGTCATTGAAGGGCTGACCAAAGTATTCTGGCCGGAAGCGTCCAGTACGGTCGTCTTCATTATTATGGCAATTGTCTTGTTATTGCGTCCTGCCGGACTCTTCGGGAAAGTGAAATGAACCGCCAACTGCTCGCCTTGCTGGTTTTTGCCCTGGCGCTGGCCTTTCTGCCTGCTTTGGGTATTTATCCGATTTTCGTCATGAAAATCCTGTGTTATGCGCTGTTTGCCTGCGCGTTCAATCTGCTGCTGGGCTATGTGGGCCTGCTGTCCTTTGGACATGCCGCCTTTTTCGGCGGCGCTGCCTACGCCACCGGCCATGCCATCAAGGTCTGGGGCCTGACGCCGGAACTGGGTATTATTTTTGGCGTGATTGTCGCGGCCTTGCTGGGGTTGATCGTGGGTTGGCTGGCCATCCGTCGCAGCGGCATCTATTTCACCATGATTACACTTGCCATGTCGCAAATGGTTTTCTTCTATTTTCTGCAGGCGCCCTTTACCGGCGGCGAAGACGGTTTGCAGGGCGTGCCGCGCGGCAAACTGTTCGGCCTGATCGACCTGGGCAACGATCTGAATCTGTACTATCTGGTGATTATCATTTTCCTTATCGGCTATTTCATCTGCTGGCGTACCGTGAAGTCGCCCTTTGGTCAGGTGCTGCATGCCATCAAGGAAAACGAACCTCGTACTGTTTCGCTGGGGTATGACGTCGACAAGTTCAAACTGCTGGCTTTTGTACTGTCTGCAGGGCTGGCAGGATTGGCTGGCGCCACCAAGACACTGGTGTTTGTGTCTGCAACCCTGTCAGACGCCATGTGGCAGATGTCCGGTACGGTCGTTCTGATGACCTTGATCGGCGGCGTGGGCACCTTTACCGGACCCGTGATCGGCGCGCTGATCGTGGTGTTCATCGAGAACAAAATCGGCGATATCGGCCGCATGCTGGCCAGTTCTACCGGCATTCAGTGGTTCCAGACGCTGGGCGAGTCGGTGACTATTGTCATGGGGCTGATTTTTATCCTTTGCGTCATGGCTTTCCGCAAGGGTATTGTCGGCGAATTGCTGGCCTTGCTGCCGGCAAATCGCAACAAGCAGTAGCACCCCAGGTGGTGTGACCGCAAACGCCTGCAGCCCGCCTGAAATCGCTTCAGCGGGCTTTTTTCATGCGCTGCTGCCATTTGCGGGCATGTCGTGAGTCGCAGGCGCGGCCTGGCAGTTGCTCCGGGCTATGGCCGGCCTGGTTGGCACGCCGCGTCGGCCATGATATGCACAGGCGGCGCGCAATCAATATATGGCGGGCCGTCGTACAGTCGGCGCGTCCTGACTGTCGTGCCTTGTGGCCGACGCCTTGATTCAGCGATCTGATTCGGCGACTTGGGCGACAAATGACAAGATACCGGGCGCCCGTTGGGTGTTGTGCACACAGAACGGCATGGTCTGGTGGCGACGGCGATCGGGAGGGCGCGATAAAAACGCCGAATGAGGGCATGTCATGTGTTCATCGCAAAACAGGGTCGCATAATAAGATCGGATATCAGACAATGGGGCGCGGCGCAAGCGGCCTGCGCCGGTCCTGCATTTCACATACGTGCAAACCGGCGGCGATTTGGCGTGCAATTGCAGGCAATCGCGGAACGCGCCGCCATATCAGTTGTAATATCACGCATGTCGTATGCCGCATGGCTGCGCAAACAGGAAGCACCAGGACATCGCATTACTGCACGGTTACATTGCATCAATGTCTCCGCAATTACCCTAGGTTCAAATATTAGGGCTTGCTTCCAGTGCATGTTCCTTAATACTATCTTGTTTTAATTGAAGCCAAGTGCGCGCAATCCGCCACGGTGT
>DATGQC010000415.1:0-3772 GCA_035304425.1 Advenella sp. | reverse complement strand
CAGATCGCATTCGGCTATCCCTTTGGGGAAATCAGCGTTAGAGATAGATGCGATCCCAGCTAAGTCGTGCATCATATCATTGTGACGATTTTTTTTCAATCTCTTCAAGCTGTTTTTATGAAAAATCTGACTGCTGACGGGTGGATTCGTGCAACATGTTCCGTGTTCGCCGGTCTGTTTCCTGCACCGCCATCGTCGTAATATCGCATTTGCGTAGCCGTCCGTCTTTTCGCCGGCGTCATGTCCGGTGAGGCGCTAAGTGCCGGAGCGCTGTTTTGAGCAGCATCGGATCAAACGCTAAACTGCGGCGCCGTCATATTTTTGCAGCACCAGGGCTTCCAGATCTGCCTGAGGTACGCTACGCAAATTAATCGCGTAGGTTTGTGTCCCATCGGGCTGGCGGCCTGTCGCAAAAGATTGTATGCCGCAGTTTTTACAGAACAGATGCTGGATCTTGTGTTTATTGAACTCGTAAGTCTTGAGCTGGTCGCTGCCGCTATTTAGCTCGAACACGTCGGCGGGAACGAAGGTCAGCAGTGAACCGGTGCGCCTGCAGATGGAGCAATTGCAACTGATTGCCTGGCTGGGTAATTCGGCATTGACCGTAAAAGTGACTGCGCCGCAATGGCAGCTTCCCTGATATGACATTGCACACTCCTTGTAAATGGCAACCCTTGGTCCAAGCACGCCGTTTGGCCCGGCGCGCTTGATTTGCGCTCAGGACCCGATACGACGCTGCAGTTGTTCGTAAGCTCGTTCTGCGGCTTTTTGCCTGGCCGGCATTGTCGGTGCCAGATAATATGACGAGAATCTGGAATGATATCGTTTTAACACGGGGCGGGTACGTTTGTCAGCATTGTCATATGCCTGCTTGTAGTCACGCTCCCAATTGCGATTGATCACCCGGTAGCAGCGCGTTCCTTTTTCATAGGATTCGTGTGTCATGGCCTCGCAGCGGCGCACCGACGCGGGCGGATACTTTTCAGCGAAAGCGGTCGCCGTTGTGGTTACGGCTTTGTCCGATTCCAGTTCCTGCGCAGTGAACTCGGCATAGGGATCGGACGAGGTAAAGGAGCAGGCTGCCAACAAGATTAAAGTTGAGAGAACAGCGGTCTTTTTCACTATTGAAGTCATGTTCGGATTTTCCTGAAGCAAGAAACGTTACTCAGCGTGGTAATTCGCCTGCGCAAAAGTATATACAAATTTAGAATTGATACAAAGAGAAATATTATGAATAAAATGCAAATATTGCCTGGCAGATACGCGCGGGGACGCGGATTTCCGGCAGGACGCGCGGCACAGGCGCTATCGTTTTCCCGCTGGCGCTATCATTTTCCATAAGGCCCGCTCCAAATATAGGCAGACGAGGCCAATCTATGTATGACTGGCCATTGTTCACGCGTGCCATAGACGCATCCAGTGAATCTCTCGCGGGCGGCGTGAAGACTCCCTATCAGGGGGGAGCGGTCGCGGGGGAATGGGAAAGGGGGGCCTGCCGCAATAGACGGAATGACAAGGGGAGCCTCAAATGGGCTGCAGGAATGGACGCAGAGGAGCGGCTCGGACACCCGCCAAAGAGTAAAAGGCCGCCGGCGTTGCCGGCGGCCTTCGCAGACCGTTCAGATAAGGACAAAAATTCAGTGACCGGCACGGCCAGCGACGCGACCCTGATAATGCATTTTCCTGCCATGCGCAGGAAAATGCATTATCTGTCTATTTAACGATGGCTTCAATCTGAACGAGGATTTTGACTTCGTCGGGAATGCCCATGTCGATGCCCCAGTTCATGCCCCACTCAGAGCGTTTGATCGTAGTCTCGAAATCACCACCGCAAATGTTCTCTTTCAGCACGGGTTGAAAGTAGCAGTTGTAATTGGTGTTTTTTAGCGTCACCGGATGAGTCTGGCCCAGTAGGGTAAGGTCCCCACCCACTGTGGCGAGTTTGTCGTTTTTGTACTCAAACGACTTTCCGGTAAAAGTGATGTCGGGATATTTTTCGGCATTGAAAAAATCGGCGGATTTCAAATGATCATCAAAATCCCTGGTGCCTGAGTTGATCGAGCCGGCCTTTATTTTGATATCGGCGCTGCCGGTGTTCTGCTTGGCATCGGCGGCAATGGTGCCCTGGACATCATCAAAGCGAATACGCAATGTTGACGTTTTAAAATGCATGACTTCCACGGTGACGAATGTGTGGGTCGGCTCTACCTCGTAGTTTGCCGTTTCAGCATGGGTCGTGCCAATTATGCCGCAGAGCAGCGCTGCAGAAAGGGCGGTGTTACGTAATACAGAGACAGAGATCATTTATATACTCCCGAAAGTGAAGGCAAGGCAATCATCTGAAGCCTGGCGCGCAAATCATCCTGATAATTTATCATGAATTCATTCAGTATTTTGTAAGCACTGGCATGGTTCGCGTATTCGCCACGGCGACCAAGCATAAACGCCAAAAACGCAACGGCCGATCCAGTCCGGTCTGCGCTGTTGACCGCCCGATCATATTGGGGTGGGGTTGCGCGATGCAATGGCGGAGCGAGGCTTGTTTTATGGCACAATCTCTTGTTTGTCGGGACGATATGCCGGTTGCTCGTCCAGGTGCTTGCCTGAACAGGCAGGTGGCGGTCACCTGCCGGGATCGCAAGGACACACATGCCATTGATTTGGACAACGATAAACAGCAGCATATATGTGCCATAACCAGCTGATGCATTCTAAGGGAAGCGAGTAAATGAATACCGAAAAAGCCGCCGGTGGCGCTCAAGAGGTGGGCGAGATCCTGCCCGATGGCGCGCAAGCGGCTATCTGGCATTCCGAGGCTGGCTTTACGGCGCCAGCCACTCTGGAGTATGCCGACGATACGATGCGGGCCGATCAGGCATTGAAAAAAATGCGCAACGGCATCGGTTTAGTCTGGCGCGGCGACTTTCACAATGGCAGGCAATTGCTGCAGGCTTTGGGGCGTCGGCTGGACAAAAAATCCAAAGCGGCACAGGCTCGTGGCGCCGAGCCTATCGCCGAGCGCTTTCACCGCTACCGCATGCAGCAAGCACAGCGAGCGCGCCTGCTGGGCCTGCTTATTATCCGGCTCGAATCCGACAATACGATTGCACTACGGCGGGCGCCAGCCTGGGAGCAGGCGCTGCTGCAGGTATACGGGGCTGCGCATCCTCCCATGCTGGTGTCGCTAAGAGAGTTGCTGGGTGTTGTGGGTGCGTATGAATGGCGCCGTAAAGGGGTCCCTATCGCTGATTGCGATTTTCGCATCCATCCGCACTATGGCGTATTCTCGCCCTCGCGCGCCGAATATCTTGCATTGCTCATGCAGGCCCCCTTGCCGGAAAAATGTCGAAGCGCTTTCGATATCGGCACCGGCACGGGCGTGCTGTCTGTTCTGCTGGCCAAACGGGGCATCCTGCGGATCATTGCTACCGACTCTTCGCCGCGCGCGGTGGCCTGTGCGCAGGACAATGTGGATCGGCTGGGTTTGAACAAGCAGGTCATTGTGCAGGAAGTTGCATTTTTCCCCGAGGGCAGGGCCGATCTGCTGGTATGCAATCCACCCTGGTTGCCAGGTAAGGTGACTTCATCGCTGGATGCGGCCGTTTACGACCCCAACGAACAGATGTTGAAAGGCTTTTTGCAACAAGCCCGGCATCATCTGGAGCCGGGCGGCCAGATCTGGCTGATCATGTCTGACCTGGCGCAGTTGCTGGGCTTGCGGGCAGAGGGGGAGTTGACGCAGTTGTTCAGTGATTATGGCCTGCGCGTGCTG
>DATGQC010000414.1:0-3216 GCA_035304425.1 Advenella sp. | reverse complement strand
CTTGTATATCAAACGCGTATTTTACCGAACAGGAGTAGGGCATGGCCATTCAGAAAATCAAACCGCGCATTGCCGATGTCGGCGGCATTCCCGTTGCTCGCGCGCTGCCCAACCGTGAACGGCGCACAATCGGATCCTGGTGTTTTCTGGATCACGCCGGCCCGGCCCGTTTTGAAGCAGGCAACCCGGGCATGCAAGTGGGTGAGCATCCGCATATCAATCTTCAGACCTTTACCTGGATGCTTGAGGGCGAAGTGCTGCACAAGGACAGCCTGGGTAACGAGCAATTGATTCGTCGCAAGCAGGTCAATCTGATGACGGCCGGGCATGGCATTGCGCATACCGAACAGACGCCGCCGGGTATCGATGTACTACATGCCGTGCAGTTGTGGATTGCCTTGCCCCAATCAGAAACACCCATTGCTCCGGCCTTCGAGCACTACCCCCAGTTGCCCGAGTGGATGCAGGGCAATGCGCGCTTCACCTTGCTGACCGGCGAATTTGCCGGGCGGCGCGCGCCCACCCGTCAGTTCACCCCCCTGGTCTGTGTTGATATCGAGGCGCTCGGACCGGACCGCATTGAGCTGGCGCTGAATCCAGAGTTCGAGTATGGCCTGTTCCTGATTACCGGCGCGCCAGCCCGCATCAACGATGAATTGTTTGATCTGAATGAAGTGGCATTTCTTGGTACGGGCAACAATACAGTGCGTATCGATACCACGGCCGAGTCACGTTTGTTGCTGCTGGGCGGCACGCCGATCGATGTGCCGGATTTTCAGATCTGGTGGAATTTCGTTGGTTCGCGCAATGACATTATTCAGGCGCAAAAAGACTGGAACGCCCATGATCCGCGATTTGGAAAGGTGGACACCAATATGAAACGCCTGACGCCGCCCGATTTGCCCTGGGTCGACAAGACGCCGCCAGCGCCTTGAGCAGACGAGCCACGGCGTCTGCTTGCAGGCAGCCACCGCCTATTCGATATTCTGCGCCTGTTCACGCAACTGCTCGATCAGCAGCTTGAGGTCAATGACCGATTGAGTGATTTCCAGGGAGCTGGACTTGGATCCCAGCGTATTGACTTCCCGGTTCATTTCCTGGAAGAGAAAGTCCAGGCGTTTACCCAGGCTAAGCGACTTGGCCGCCGATTTGGACTCGGACTTGCCCGACGATAGGATGACACGAAGCTCGGTCAGATGAGAGTCCAGTCGGGTGAGTTCTTCTGCTACATCGATACGCAGGGAGAAGAGGGACGATTCAGCGGCAATGCGAGCGGACAGTTCAGCGCCGCTGATTTGTTCAAAGCCATTGGGGCAGGCTGCATTCAGGGTGTCGGCCAGTTTCCCGGCCAGCTTCTGGCGGTATTCCGCCAGAATTCCAGGCAGCCGCTGCTCGATGGTGCTGATCACTTTTTTCATTTCCTCGGCCGACGCCAGCATTGCCGTAGCCAGTCGCTGACCTTCCCTGGCGCGGGCCAGAATGAGCTCCTGCAGGGCGCTGCGTCCCGCCTGCATACATTGGTTCAGCCACATGGCGGGCGAGTCGTCCTCGTTATATTCGTTAGGCGCCGGCCAGTGCAGCAGGTCGCTCATGCCGGGTGCCGCCAGATCGGGAATGATTTTGCGCGCAGCCTGGTAACGTTCATTGATCAGCGTCAATTGATCTGCTTCGAAGGCGCGTTGCTGCAGGCTGCCGGATCGCGCAAATGAGACCCTTACTTCCAGTTTGCCGCGTTTCAGATGGCTGCCAAGCAATTCTCTGAGCGCAGTTTCTGCATGACGCAGTTCATCGGGAATTCTGAAGGCAAGATCAAGATACCGGCTATTGACGCCCTTGAGTTCTACGCTTACGCTGCCAAGCAGAAATTCAGAACGGGCACTGCCGAAAGCCGTCATGCTGTGGATCATATGTTGTCCGCTATTATTAAATTAGATGTCCAGGGTAATGCGTCTTTCCAGCAGATTTAGAAAAGCGGCTGGATGACTGATCCGATTATAAGTGATGCAAATGACCATTTTATGCGCACGGCGCACTACAATGTAACTATTGATAATCGATGAGGATATTATGCCCAGCGCAGATCTCAACCTAAACTTTGCTCGTCCCTCGGGTCGGGAACACGATATGATCCGTCCGCTGTCAGTTACACGGCGTTACACCAACTATGCGGAAGGCTCCGTGCTGATCGAGGCTGGCAATACCCGTGTGCTATGCAATGCCAGTGTGATCGAAAGTGTACCCCCTTTTTTGCGTGGCAAGGGCCAGGGCTGGGTGACGGCGGAATATGGCATGTTGCCGCGGTCAACCCATACCCGGTCCGACCGCGAGGCCGCGCGCGGCAAACAGAACGGGCGCACTCAGGAAATTCAGCGTTTGATCGGACGCAGTCTGCGCGCCGTCATTGATATGCAAAAGCTGGGCGAGCGCACGATTCAGCTTGACTGCGATGTGATTCAGGCCGATGGGGGAACCCGTTGTGCGAGCATTACCGGCGCCTGGATCGCCATGGCAGATGCGGTCAGCCTGCTGCTGAGCGATGGGCGACTCCCAGCCAACCCGCTGCGAGACAGGGTTGCGGCAATTTCAGTCGGCATGTACAAGGGACACGCCGTGCTGGATCTGGATTATGAAGAAGATTCGGCGTGCGATGCCGATATGAATGTGGTCATGACCGGTTCGGGCCAGTTTGTGGAAGTGCAGGGTACGGCTGAAGGCCAGGTGTTCAGTCGTCAGGACCTGGATAGCTTGCTGGCGCTGGCCGAATCGGGGATTGCGCGGCTGTTGCGGGAACAGCAATCGGCCTGGCCGGCATAGTCGTGCCGTGCGCGGGCGTGGGGCGCTGAGCCTGCCGCGTTGCCGGCAGCGGCGCGAGCCTTCCGGTGCCGCTGTCTTCTATGGTGTTTGTGATATTTGTCTGCGATTGGCTCATCGCGGCGCGGCTGATGGCTCGTCTCGCAAGCGGCACAGCCGCCGGACGCGCTATTGGTCAGCGGACCATTGATATTGGTCTGCGGATCACTATTGGGCACGGGCGTGGGCGTTTGCCGGCGCAGGTCGCATCATGCGCGCAGGGCATCTGGGTGAATTTTTATTATTGAATATAGGGTGTAGGTATATGGATGTTGTACTGGCTTCCGGAAACAAGGGAAAGTTGCGCGAGTTCAGTGCGCTGTTTGCGCCACTGGGCATGCGTCTTATTCCGCAGCAGGAACTGAA
>DATGQC010000413.1:0-5819 GCA_035304425.1 Advenella sp. | reverse complement strand
CAGTGCCGCTGGTACTCTTTATCGGCCAGGTCGAACGGGCGCATCGTCATATGGCAGCCTTCCAGGAGGTGGACTACGGGCAGGTATTCGGCAGCATGGCCAAATGGGTTGTTGAGGTCAATGATGCGCAACGGCTGGCCGAGTGCGTTGCCACGGCGTTTCATTACGCGTGCAGCGGCACACCGGGGCCGGTTGTGGTTGCGTTGCCAGAGGATATGCTTGAAGACATGGTCGACACCGAAAGAGCGTATTATTTTCCTTTGCCGGCAGCAGGGGCGTCGGACCAGTCGCTCAAGCGTGTCGCCAGCATGATCGAACAGGCGCGTCGGCCGCTGATTATTGCCGGCGGACTGCTTAAGAACGAGGCAGGACAGACAGCGCTGCAGTGCATGGCCGAGGCGTTTGGGGCGCCGGTAGCAACAGCGGTCCGGCATGCCGATCTGCTTGCCAACGATCATCCGCTGTTTGCCGGGCACCTGGCCTATGGCGCGCCGGCCGCGTTGGCGCAGGCGGTTTCCCGGGCCGATCTGGTCATCGCGGTAGGTACCCGTCTGGGGGACGTGACGACGCAAGGCTATCGCTTTCCTGCTGCGCCGCAGCCACTGCAGCCATTGATTCATGTCTGGCCGGATGCGAGCGCATTGGGCGCGTTGCGCCGGACAGACCTGGGGCTGGTGGCCGATCCCGCCGCTTTTCTTGTCGATCTGTGCGACTTCGCTCCGGCGGCAATCGATCCCGAGCATCAGGAATGGAGCAGGCAACTGCATCAGGTAGCACAATCGCTGACAGACTGGGACGGGCCCGCCGATGCAGAGGATGGTGTTGTGTTTGCGAGTGTGGTGCAAGCGGCGGATCGTTTACTGGCTGCTGATGCCATTATTACGATTGACGCCGGCAATTTTGGCGGATGGGTCCAGCGCCTGCTTCGTTTCGGCGGCGGCAGGCAAATGATCGCACCATCTTCAGGCGCCATGGGTTACGGGGTGCCTGCTGCCGTGGCGGCCAGCTTGCGTTATCCGGACCGACAGGTCGTTTGCTTTGTCGGCGATGGCGGGTTTCTGATGACAGGCAACGAACTGGCCACGGCCATCCAGTATGGCGCGCGTCCGATCTTGGTGATTTCGGACAATGGCGCCTATGGCACGATCCGCATGCATCAGGAGAAGCATTTTCCAGAACGGGTGAGCGCAACCACTCTTCGCAATCCGGATTTTGCCGCAGTGGCCCGCGATTTTGGCGCGCTGGGTATTCGCGTTGACGATAGTTCGCAGATTGATGCGGCGCTGCGCACCGCGCTTGATGCGAGGCAGCCCGTTGTGATTTCGGTGCGCACCAGTTTGCAATATATATCGGCGTCGGCAACGATTGATCAATTGCGTGAGCGCGCAATGCCAAGCCAATGATGCGGGAGTCAGCATGCATATTATTGTGATTGGCGCCGGTATTATCGGCATGACCAGCGCCTATTATCTGGCAAAAAAAGGGCATCAGGTCACGGTGGTGGATGCCTGCTCAGGCCCTGGGCTGATGACCAGCCAGGCCAATGGCGCGCAATTGAGCTACAGCTTCGTGGCGCCGCTGGCCGAGCCCGCCGTTCTGCCCAAATTGCCTGGGTGGCTGCTTAGTTCCCAATCACCCTTGTCATTGAGGTTGCGTGCCGATCCACAGCAATGGCGCTGGGCATTGGCGTTTCTGGCCGCTTGTCGCACGGAAAAAAGCCGGCAGACAACCGCTGAACTGCTAACGTTGGGGTTGTATAGCAGGCAAATGGTGCACCAGCTCATTACAGATGAAATATTGTCGTTTGACTTCAGCAGTTCGGGAAAGCTGCTGGTGTATCAGGATGCCGGTTCTTATACGGCCGCCAGAAAACAGATGGACTATCAGGCCGCGCTGGGATCGACGCAAGTCGCGCTGGATCGCCAGGGTTGCCTGGAACTGGAGCCGGCATTGCGCGGTATTCAGTCGCTCATTGCCGGCGGCATTTTCACCCGTAGTGAAGATGCCGGCGACTGCCAGGCGCTGTGTCGCGAACTCGAACGGATATTGCGCCAGGGCCCGCAGAAAGTGGCATTTCTTTATAACACGCCTGTCATGCGCCTGCATCAGGAAAACGGTCGCGTCACCGGGTTGCAGACGCAGGCTGGCGATTTGGCGGCCGACGGCTATGTCATTGCCAACGGCATTGGCGCGCAGACACTGGCCCGCCAGGCGGGCTTCAATCCCCATATCTATCCGCTCAAAGGATACAGCCTTACTTACGAACTGACTGCGCACAGCGAGGCGCCCAGCGTCAGTGTGAGCGACGTACATAAAAAAGTGGTCTACGCGCGGTTGGGTAACCGCTTGCGTGTTGCCGGCATGGTGGACATTGGCGATCGTTCCGACATCGTTCACTCCAGGCGTATCGCCAGTCTCAAACAGGCAGCCGAAGCGTATTTGCCGGCGTTGCATCCGGCCGGCGAACCCGTGGCATGGGCGGGGTTGCGACCTGCTCGCCCGGATAGCAAACCCCTGATTGGCCAGACGCCACTACGAAACCTCTGGATAAACGCAGGCCAGGGCGCGCTTGGCTTCACGCTTGCCGCAGGCAGCGCAGCCTTACTTGCCGATCGGCTCTCTGGTGTGCCCGCAGCGATTGCCGACAATCTTTTTGCTCCTTAATGCAGGATGCAGTAGCACGTGTACTGGCTACAGTTGACCATCGGTCAAGTGCGCCAGCCCCTTATATCGAGTACAGGAGAAATACCATGATGCACAAGGCCAAGCAATTGACCGCTTTGAGGAAAATGGCACTGGGTATGGCACTGGCCAGCGCCTTGTCGTGCGTGCCGGCCGTTCAGGCACAAACCGTTACTGCAGTAATGCAATCAGGACTGCGTGTCATGGATCCGGTCATCAGCACCGCATTCATGACACGTGACCATGGTTACATGATTTACGATACCTTGCTGGGGACCGACGCCAACTTCAAGATCCAGCCGCAGATGGCCGACTGGAAGACATCTGCCGATGGCAAGACCTACACCTTTACCTTGCGCGAGGGCCTTAAATGGCACGACGGCACACCCGTTACTTCAGAGGACTGTGTTGCCTCCATCAAGCGCTGGGCCGAAAAGGACTCGACCGGCCAGGTATTGATGACCATGGTCGCCGATATCAAAGTGATCGATAACAAGGTGTTTGAAATCAGCCTGAAGGAACCCACCACATTGTTGCTATCGGGTTTGGGCAAGCTCAGCTCGCGCCCTGCGTTCATGATGCCCAAACGCATTGCCGAAACGCCGTCTTCCAAGCCGATCACCGAATACATCGGATCCGGGCCGTTCAAATTTGTCCCGTCCGAGTTCAGACCCGGGCTGCGGGTCGTATACGAACGCAATAATGACTATGTGCCGCGCAGTGAACCGGCCAGTTGGACGGCCGGCGGCAAGGTAGTCAATGTTGACCGCGTGCAATGGGTCGCCATGCCAGACCAGATGACGCCCATTAATGCATTGATGAATGATGAAATTGATTTCATTCAGCAAGTGCCATTTGATCTGTTGCCCATGGTTCAGGACCAGGAGAATATCAAGGTAGAGGTGCTGGATAAACTGGGCGCCTGGACGTACTTCCGGTTCAATCACTTGCATGCGCCATTCAATAACCGGTTAATCCGGCAGGCCGCGATGTACGCAGTAGGGCAGGAAAATGTTCTTAAAGCGCTGGTTGGCAACCCTGAATACTACAAGCCGTGTGCCGCTGTTTTCGGGTGTGGCAACCCATATGAAAATGACTATGGCAAAGAGATGGTTGTGCCGGCCAACATAGAAAAAGCGCAGGCGCTGCTCAAGCAGGCTAATTATGATGGCACGCCGGTTGTGATTTTGCAGCCGACCGATATTGCCATGTTGTCTGCGCAACCGGTCGTGATCGGCGACGCCTTGCGCAAGGCCGGTTTCAAGGTTGATATGAAGACCATGGATTGGCAAACCGTCGCTACTCAGCAAAGCAATCAGAAATCGCCGGCCGAAGGCGGATGGAATATCTTCTCCACATACAGCATTCTGGCCACTAGCGGTGATCCGTTTGGTAATACGACCATTGCTTCAAACGGAAAAAAAGCCTGGGCCGGCTGGCCGGATGTGCCTGACATTGAATCGCTGCGGCTTGCGTTTGCCAGAGCCAAGGACGATGCTGAGCGCAAGAAAATTACCGCCCAGTTGCAAAAACTGGTGATAGACGAAGGCGTGGTTGCGCCACTGGGACAGTTTCTGATCCCTGCCGCATATAGTACCAAGCTGTCCGATGTCTTGCCTTCGCCGGTCACCGTGTTCTGGAACCTGAAAAAGTCCGATAAGTGAGTCAGTCATGATTACCTATATTACCCGTCGGCTTCTGGCGACACTGCCGGTTATCGTGATGGTGGCCATCGTCATCTTCGCCATTCTTCGGCTGACACCCGGGGACCCTGCTGCCATTATTGCAGGAGACGATGCAACCGCGGCTCAGCTTGAGCAGATCCGCCAGACCATGGGCCTGGACCAGCCGATTTATACGCAATTTGTCGTCTGGGCAGGGCGCCTGTTGCACGGCGATCTTGGCGTTTCTCTGTTATCGGGCACCCCGGTCCTGCAGATGATCGCCGGTCGCATGGGCCCCACGCTGGCGCTTGCGCTGTCAACAATCGTGCTGACCGTGATCATCGCCATTCCATTGGGTGTCATTGCCGCCTGGCGGCAAGGCAAACTGCTGGATCGCCTGATCATGAGCCTGTCTGTGCTGGGGTTTTCGATTCCCACCTTTGTGGTTGGTTATTTACTGATCTATTTTTTCGCCATCCAGCTGGGCTGGTTACCGGTACAGGGCTACAAACCGCTGTCGGCAGGGCTGCTGCCTTTCGCGCAGCGCCTGGTTCTACCCACTCTGGCGCTAAGCGCCATTTATGTCGCCTTGATCGCTCGCATCACGCGCAGCAGCATTATCGAAGTGATGGGCGAAGACTATATTCGCACTGCGCGCGCCAAGGGCCTGAAAGAAAAATCGGTGCTGATGCGACATGCCCTGCGTAACGCAGCCGTCCCCATTGTCACGGTCATCGGCATCGGCGTTGCATCCTTGATCAGCGGCGTGGTGGTCACCGAATCGGTCTTTAATCTGCCGGGCCTGGGGCGGCTGGTTGTCGAAGCAGTGCTTGCTCGCGACTATCCGGTTATCCAGGGGCTGATACTGCTTTTTTCCATCGTATATATCCTGATCAATCTGATTGTTGATCTGCTTTATACGGTTTTCGATCCAAGAATCCGTTATTGAAGGACTACCATGACTGTCCCACTCACTTCAGATACGCTGCCGGCCTCGGCCACTGGCCAGCCGGTTGCGGAGCATGATTCGACGTTATCCGGTCAGCTGCGCGCGGCGCTTGGCAGTGTTCCGGTCTTCATTGCATTTGTAATGTTCATGCTGATCATTTTTATGGCCGTATGCGCACCCTTGCTGGGCACTGTAGATCCGGTAGCCATCAATCCGGCTGAAAGGCTGGCCAAAGTATCGTCCGCGCACTGGCTGGGCACTGATGCTTTCGGGCGTGATACCTATTCACGTGCATTGTATGGCGCCCGGATTTCGCTGATTGTGGGTATCGGTGCAACTGTGATGAGCCTGATCGCCGGATTGCTCATCGGGGTGATTGCGGGTTATTTCAGATTTGCCGATGGCATTATCATGCGGGTGATGGACGGGATCATGGCGATCCCCGGCATTCTGCTGGCCATCGCCCTGGTGTCGCTCACGGGCGGCAGCCTGATTACGGTTCTGGTAGCCATTACGATTCCCGA
>DATGQC010000412.1:0-8287 GCA_035304425.1 Advenella sp. | reverse complement strand
TGGCCGGATATACAGCCGCGCTTATCGGTTTCCCCGCTGTCGACGATCCGATCGGGCTCTTTGACAAAGGGATCTCCCGTGTTGAGGAGATCAGCCTGGGCATCATGTGTGCCGCACTGGTCCATACGCTTGTGCTGCCACGCAGTATTGCCCCGGTGGTGATCAAGGGTCTGGACCAGACACTGGCGCATGCCCGCACCTGGATAGTCTCTACGCTGCGTTGCGCCGCACCTGAACAAGACAGGCAAAATCGCCGCAAGCTGGCCAATGACATTACGCAATTGCGCCTGACCGCTACGCATATTCCGTTCGATACCAGCAATATCCGCTGGTCCTCTCACCTGTTGCGTGCATTGCTGAACCGAATCATCAGTCTGACGCCAGTCATTTCCTCTGTCGAAGACCGAATCAATGCATTGCAGTCGGCCGACCGCCCACCCCCTGCTGCAGCGCACGAAGTAATGCAACGCATCAGCGACTGGGTAGCGTCGGGCAAAGCACCTGCCCCCGGACAGCTTCAGGCGATGCATAGCGCAATTGACGCTATTACGCCCGCCATTGAGCCGGGCATGGAGTGGCCCGGGCTGTTGTCGGCCAGCCTGGCTACCCGACTACACGAACTGGTCAATACCTATGCCAAATGTGTTCAGATGCGTATCGATCTGGACGCTGGCATTCAGAACGCCAGCGATGAAGCCGGCGCCAGGCGTCGCAAGTCCGAGTTGCATATTGATCGAGGCATTGCGCTGCAATCGGCCTTGGCGGCAGCGATTGCCATCGGCATTTGCTGCGTTTTCTGGATCATCACAGCATGGCCCCAGGGAGGCACGGCCGCCATGATGGCGGCTGTTTTCAGCTGTTTTTTTTCCACATTGGACAACCCGGCCGCACCCATGCGGGTATTCTTGCGCTATACGATTTACTCCATTCCCATTTCTGCCTTTTATTTGCTGGTTGCCCTGCCAAGCGTACATACGTTTGAAATGCTGGCGATGGTTATTTTCCCGGTGGTATTCGTGCTCTCGGCGCTGGCCATACGCCCCGCCTATGCGCTCAAGGCCATGGCTTTGCTATTTGGCGTACTGGGAACGTTCGCGCTCATGGATGTCAATCAGGCAACCCTGGACATTTATCTCAATAGCATCACCGGGCAGCTGGCAGGTACGGCCGTGGCGGCGTTGGTGGCAAGCTTGTTTCGCACTATCAGCGCCGAGCGCGCCGTCCTTCGTATTCAAAATGCCAACCGGCAGGATCTGGCCACGCTTGCCTCCACTCGGCGGGGAACGATCACGCCACACCTGACTTCACGCATGCTTGATCGTGTTGGCCTGTTGCAGACACGTCTGCCAGCCGAAAGCCGCAAGGCCCGGCAAGAGGCACCCGACCCGTTGCTGGCATTACGGGTTGGCAATGATATAGCCGTGCTGCAGAACGCGCTGCAGTCGCTGCCGCGCACCGGCCGATCGGTCCGCCTGCTGCTCGATGGCCTGGCCGCCTTTTTTCGCAAGCCAAGGCAGGCGCCGGACCCGCAACTGCTGCAACAGCTGGACAACGCGCTGACTCAGGTATTGCAGGCCCCGGCGATCGGCGCCTATCACCAGCGCGCCATCGTTGCCCTGGTCGGTCTGCGCCGCGGCCTGTTCCCCCAGACCACGCCCTATCCAATTACTGCACACATCGAAGAGGCAAGACCATGATCGGAGAAATCGACGTACAGGGGCTGTATGTACCGTGGCTGCTGGTGCTGGCCCTGATCACATTTGTAATTGCGAAGGCCATCAGCACGCTGCTCTCGCGCCTGGGTTTTTATCGCCTGGTATGGCACCCCGCCCTATTTGATCTGGGACTGTACGTGATTCTGCTTTTCGCAGTGCAGCGCACTTTTCCTTCTATTATGAAATCGCTAATGGTTTAACCAATGAATTTTTCCACTTCCCGTCCACTGGCCGCTATCGGCCGGTTCCTGATTACCATGCTTGTTCTGGCGCTGGCGACTTATGCCGGCTGGCTGCTCTGGCTGCATTACGAAGTGGAGCCCTGGACGCGCGACGGCCGGGTCAAGGCAAACGTGGTGCAGGTCGCCCCCGATGTCTCGGGCCTGGTCATGAACGTAGCCGTACACGACAACCAGGACGTCAAAGCCGGCGATTTGCTATTCGAAATCGACCGTGCGCGCTATCAGTTGGCTTTCGATCAGGCTCAGGCAGTGGTCCAGGCCGACACCGCAGCCCGCGATCAGGCACAGCGCGACGTAAAACGCAATCGTTCGCTGGGCAAACTCGTGGCCGCCGAAATGGTAGAACAAAGCCGCCTGCGTCTGCATCAGGCGCAGGCGGCGCTGGCCCAGGCCAAGGTGCAATTGGCCAGCGCACAGCTGAATCTGTCTCGCAGTCGGGTGTATGCCATCACCGACGGCCGGGTAACCAATCTGAGCTTGCGCGCCGGCGACTACGTCACGGTCGGCAAACCGGTACTGGCTCTGATTGATAGCGCCTCTTTCTATGTTGAAGGCTATTTCGAGGAGGGCAAGCTGGGCAACATTCACATCAACGATCCGGCCACCGTCACATTGATGGGCAGCAGCGCCATCATCCGCGGACATGTGCAAAGCATTGCCCTGGGTATTGCCGATCGTGAACGCAGTATCGGCAGCGACTTGCTGCCCAATGTCAACCCCACCTTCAACTGGATCCGGCTGGCGCAGCGCGTGCCGGTACGCATCTCGATCGACGGCAAAGAGGCCGGCATGCTGCTGGTTGCGGGTCAGACGGCAACCGTCAATATCGCCCCGGCGGGTCAAGGCGATTGATGAACGGTCCGGCATACGACAACGCCGCGCATAACGAGCTGTCCACGGTCGCCGCGGTTGTACCCTGCGCTCGCGGGCATAGCCGAACATAGACGCAAACCGCAAGCCGTACCAGCACTTTATTTGAAATATCCAATCATGAAATGCCGCTTATCCACCCTCGCTTTTTTTACCCTCCTGGTGACCGGATGCACCGTCGTGGGTCCTGACTACAAGACCCCGGACCATGCCGTGATACAGCAAACGTCCGCTCAAGGCGCATTTGTAGGCGCGCGTGCGCGGGCGGTCTTTTCTGACGCGCCATTGCCTGCGCATTGGTGGCGGCTCAATCATGATCCGGTTCTTGACCGGCTGGTCAATAAGGCCTTGACAGCCAATGCCAGTCTGCGTGCAGCCCAGGCAAACCTGGCCCGCGCGCGCGCCGCAGTTGCAGGCGCTCAGGCGCAGCAATCGCCAGTCATCGACGTCAACGCCTCGGCCAAATATGGCCACAGCTCCGGGCTGCAGCAACTGCAACCCGATCTGCGTCCGCCAGACCGCTGGTCATATGGCAGTGGTTTGAATATTGCCTATCAGGCAGACCTTTTCGGACAAATCCGCCGTGCAATCGAGGCTTCGCAGCAGGATGAACAAGCCGCAGCCGCAACCTACGAGGCCGCGCGCGTCACCGTTGCGGCCGAAACGGCGCGGGCCTATGCCGCGATATGTGCAGGCGGCATGCAGGTGGCCTCAGCGGTGAAATCCGTGCGTATTCAACAGGAATCCAGCGATATTGCAAAACAGCTGTGGCGGGCAGGACGCGGGACGCAACTGGATGTGACCCGCGCACGTGGCCTGGTTCAACAGTTGCGCGCCAGCATTCCGACGCTCAAGGCACAGCAGCGTGTTGCCTTGTTCCGGCTGGCAACCCTGACCGGCCAAACGCCTTCGTCCATGCCGCCATCGCTTTTGCAATGCGCCACGCCACCACGATTTACCGGCTCAATTCCGGTTGGCAATGGTAAACAGCTATTGCGCCGGCGACCCGATATCCGCGCAGCCGAGCGCAAGCTGGCCGCCGCCACCGCCAGAATCGGCGTAGCCATAGGCCAGTTGTATCCGACCGTCACGCTCGGCCTGGCAAGCGCATCGGCCGGCCCCATGAGCATGCTCGGCGACAAAAGCACCACCAGTATCAATATAGGCCCATTGATCTCATGGACACTGCCCAATACCGGCGCCGCCCAGGCCGCGATCGCCCAGGCCCGGGCAACGGCAGACGCCGAGTACGCGCATTTTGACGCAACGGTTTTGAATGCCTTGCAGGAAACCGAGAGCGCTCTGGAAACCTACGCCCGCCAACTGGAGCGCCACGCCACGCTGAAATCGGCGCGCGACACTGCGGCACAGGCGGCAAATCAGGCTTCGGTCTTATACCAGGCGGGCAAAACAGATTACCTGCCGGTGCTGGATGCACAGCGCACCCTGGCCAGCGCCGACAGCGCCCTGGCGGCATCGCTGGCGCAACTGGCTGATATGCAGATAGATGTATTCCTGGCGCTGGGCGGCGGTTGGGAGTAGCCGGCAGGCGCGGCGATCGTCACTAAGGCAGATCGGGCAGCGACTGGCTGATCTCGGTAAAACGCTGCCAGGGGTCGTTCGCAAGCCGCGCCAGACGCTGCGGCAGCGTGCGGATATTGAACGCATCCGAGGATTTTATGCGACCCAGTTCCTCCCAGCGCAATGGGGTGGCCACCGCCGCACCAGGTCTGGCACGCAGCGAATACGAACAGACGCTGGTGGCGCCGCGCCCATTGCGCAGATAATCTACGAAGATCAGACCCTTGCGCTGTTTCCTGGAGGCCGTCGCAATATAGGTATCCGGATGCGCCCCGGCCAGCGACTCGGCAAAAGCACGGGCGAATGGCCTGGCCTCATCCCAGGGCACTGGCGGGTTCAATGGCACTACCACATGCAGCCCTTTGCCGCCGGTAGTGCGTACAAACGATTGCAAATGCAATTGCGCCAGTAGATCGCGCACCTGGCGCGCTGCCTTTTTCACCTGCGCCCATGGCACTTCGACCGACGGATCAAGATCGAAAACCAGGCGGTCGCACTCATCAGGATGGGCAGCCTGCGCGCCCCACGGATGAAACTCCAGCGAATTGAACTGCACCAATTGCATCACATCGACCTTGTCTCGGATCATCAGATAGTCCTGTGCGCCCCCCTGCTCTTCCTGCAGCCTGACCGTACTCACATCCATACCGGCCGTATGGTGCTTCTGGAAAAAGCAGGCCTTTTGCGTGCCATCCGGGCAGCGCAGCACCGACAGCGGCCGTCCAACAAGCCCTGGCAGTAGCCAATCCATCACGCGTTCGTAATAGTCCGCCACATCCTGCTTGCTCACCTCTATCTCTGGGTACACCATACGGTCCGGACTACTTATTTGAACAGTATCCTTTGTCATAGAATCCTCTTTTGTCTGGTCGTCTCGCAGATCGGCAACCGATTTGTCATCCCGGAATGACTTGAACGCCGTATGACGCAACAAGCCCTGGCTACTATGGCCCCGGTAAAACACCTCGACCACCTGCTGAGGCTTGACCCATTTCGCCCGCCGCAGATCCGAATCGATACCGGCAACCGCTACCGTCGGTTCAGTCACCGCAAGCGGACGCAACTTGGCCGATAGCTGGCGCAACAGCGCATCGTTCATACCGGTGCCGACTCGTCCGGCCAGCCGCCAGCCGCTCTTGCCCTGGGGCACGGCCAGCAACAACGAGCCGATGCCTGTGCGGCTGCCTTTGGGCTCAATGAAACCGGCAATGGCAAATTCATCACTCAGTTCCATTTTGATTTTCTGCCAGCTTCTGCTGCGACCGGCGTGATAAGGTGCATTCACCCGTTTTGAAATAATACCTTCGAGTTTTTCTGCCGTTACCCGTTCAAATACCTGAGGGCCCGAACCTACCAGATGCGAGCTGTATCGCAATCGTGATGGCGCGTCTTGCAATAGCGTCTCCAGCAATGCCTTGCGATCCAGCAGCGGCACGTCGCAAAGGTCGAATCCTTCCAGGTGAATCAGGTCGAACAGCAGATAGCTCAATGGCGCCTGTGTTTCACCAGATAGCGTCGCCTGCAATGCCGAAAAATTGCTGCGCACGCCGTCGAGCACCACCAGCTCGCCATCAAAGGCGGCGTACTGCAGTCCGAGCGAGGCCAGGTCACGGGCGACGTCAGGCAGGCGCGACGTCCAGTCCAGACCATTGCGCGACCACAACGCAGGAATACCATCGACAATCGTGCACAGCAGGCGATAGCCATCCCATTTGACTTCATGCAGCCAATCATTACCGGCCGGCGCCTTATCTGCGGTGTGACATAATTGCGGCGCAAAGGGCTTGTGCTGCAATGGTTGCAGCCTCGCCTGCCTGAACGCATCCAGTTGCTTGCGCCACGCTGCCGTTGCCGGTTTTGCCTGGCGGCGCGTACCTGCTACGCCCTTTGTCGTGGTTCTTTTTTTTGTCGCCTTTTTTGTCGTTGCCGCTTTTACGGTTTTGACGCTCTGCGCTTTGCCCGTGGCCGTCTTTTTGCCCGCCTTCGCCTTCCCGGCGTCTGCGCTTTCGCCGGTCCCCGCGGCGGGCGCCAGCTCATCGACAAAGTCATCGGCCTCCCGATGCGCGGCAAAGGCATCGTCCTGTTTGATCAGCAACCACTGTTGCTGGCGAGAGCGGCGGTGACTGCGAATCAGATGCCATCCGCCCTGCAAAATGCCGCCGAACAGTTCAAATTTCAAATGCCCTTTAGCCAGCTGCATTTCGGCCGCTTCATTGGTGCTCCAGATGCCTCTATCGAATATCCTGACCGTGCCTCCACCGTATTCGCCTTTGGGAATATCGCCCTCGAAATCGGCATAGCTGACCGGATGGTCCTCTACCTCCACCGCCAGCCGCTTGACCGACGGATCAAGGCTGGGGCCCTTGGGCACGGCCCAGCTTTTGAGCACGCCGGCCACCTGCAGTCGGAAATCGTAATGGCGATGACTGGCGTGATGCAGCTGGACCACGAAGATCGGCCGCCCGCCGCCGAATGCCTCTTCCTGCGGTTCCGGCGTTCGGTCAAACCTGCGCTTGCGCTGATAGTCGGCAAGGCTCATGGACACCCCCGGTCAGAAGTTTGGATACGTGCGCGCTAGGCCGCCTTTTTGGCGCCGGCCGCTCGTTTACGCGGGCCGGATCCGGACGCACCGGCGCTTTTCTTTGTCGCCGTCCTGGTGGATTTTTTCGCGGTTGCCGACGATTTGGCCGCCTTGCCCGCGGTTTTGCCCTTGGCGGTTTTAGCCTTGCCCTGTGCCGCTTTGCCGGCAGATTTTGCCGGCGCCTTCCGGCTGTTTCTGCCTGCCTTGGCGCCGCTGCTTTCAACCGCAGCTTCAGACTTGGCCGCCTTGGGCGGCGTCCGTTTATTGGTAGCCAGGCTTTGCTTGAGCAGCGACATAAAGTCGACCACATTGGTGGCGGCATTCTCCGGTACCGCTGCGTCTTCAAGCTCGTCGTCCGGCCGGTGACTCACTTTGTTGGCTTTCATCCGTTTTTTTATCACATCTGAAAGCCGCTGCCGGAACTCGTCCTTATACTGATCCGGCTTCCAGTCAGCCTCCATGGAGGCGATCAATTGGCTGGCCATGTCCAGCTCCTGACGAGAAATCCGGTAATCGCTCAACTTGCCTTCCGGAATCCGGTAGTCTTGAACATCAATCAACTCTTGCGGATATCGCAACAAAATCAGCATGAGCGCATCATCTTGCGGCATGACGGCACACAGATATTCGCGCGTGCGTATCACTACACGCGCTATCCCGATCTTGCCGGCATCGCGCAGCGTTTCGCGCAACAGCACGTAGCCTTTTTCCGCCTTTTTTCCTGGCACCAGCACATAAGGTTTTTCAAAATACGCCGGTCCGATCGCGCTGGCATCGACAAAGGCTTCGACATCCACCGACTCTTTGCTTTGTGGCGCCGCATCGCGAATATCGTCAGGTTCAAGCACCACATAATTGCCTTTGCTGTATTCAAACGCCTTGACGATATCTTTCCAGGGCACTTCCTCGCCCGTATCGGCATTCACTCGCTCGTATCGCACCGGCGCCTTGTCGCGCGAATCCAGCATCCTAAAATGCAGATCTATGCGCCGCTCCCCCGGCATTAACGCCACAGGTATATTCAGTAGTCCAAAGGAAAGCGTACCATTCCAGATCGGGCGTGCCATATCAGATCCTTATTCAAGAACATCAATGCGCCAAACGCAGCGCGAATCCTGCAACAACATGTGGCGGCGCATGGGCCGCGTCAACTCAAATGCAATGAAACGGGTGGTGTACTGACTGTGATCGTTCAGGCCTGCGTGACCTTTTGCCCCAATGCGTCGATCAGCGGTGTGCCGTCGTCGCGATTAACGGCGCCTTTTTGCGGCAGCGGCAAAATATCCAGCACCAGCTCA